>CAYSCV010000076.1:0-6681 GCA_964429715.1 uncultured Methanosarcinales archaeon | reverse complement strand
GAGTTCTGGAGTGACGGTTTTTACCTCGCCACCGTCAGCGAGCGGGGAAACTGGCATACGGTCGAACGTTACGTTGCGGGGCAGGGAAAGACGAGTGATGCCCCCGCTCAACTCCGTTTACTCGCTTAGGCCAGGCCTCCGGTCATACCCCGTCGGCTTGCCGCGGGGTAATTGATTTTTTGGCTATAGTAATTTAGCAAATATTGTTTTATGATAATATTTACATATGCGTGAGTCTATTCCAAAACTGGAAAGTTTAGATGTAAAAGGTCGTGACATTGAAGGTCTTGAACCTGCACCAGAGCAGTTCTCAGTTTTGGAGCCGGGCTTAGACTGGAAGGTGGAATCTATCTGTCCGGAACTCAAGACAAATATTGATTTGGAAAGGTCGATGATTTTTGTCAACCCTTCGGGTGGAGATGTGTCTCTAGATATTACAGCTCCGCACTGGCGTTCAATCACCAGAAAGGGCGTAACTGCATCTCTTGAAACCGAACATGGTGCGGAATATTTTTATGAAGCAAATGTCAAAGGTTGCGGGTACCTTAAGCCGACCGTTAAAGGCGAACATACTTTTGAAGAATATGATGACTGGAATCGTGTCAATGAATATGAGGCCGCAGGAGCATATGGCTTGGCAGATAAAGAGGAATTTTCAAATAAAAATGGCAATATCATTGATCATACAAAATATCTCATGGGTCATGGTTTGAGAACGGAGCTGTACGGTGCGTGGGGAAAACTGAATAATGTTTATTATAAAGGAAGGAAAATGCCCGTTCAAAAGCTACGAGATCAAGGAATAATTCCTCGTTCGAGAGACTTAGTTCCAACTGTGGGACTCAGATTTTTAAAGACGAATACTCGTGTCGCAGAATTCACAGAACACAGCGATGAGTTTTCCATGAAATTCTTGAAAAATGCTTTTGATACCTTCAATAAAGAAACTGCTGATAAAAAGCTTGATCTACCTCAGATAAGTCTAGAAGATCGGGCCACTCATAATATTTTCTTTAAGACATTTATTGAGAGAATGGCTCAAAACTTGGCTGTACTCAATAATCTTGGTTACTCTGATTGGCATCTTCATGCGAGCAACGTTACCATGGCAGCAGAAATTGCAGATATCGGCACAATTATGGATAATAAAAAAGTACGAAAAGAGCAAGACTCAAAAGTAATTGCTCATGGTGTAAGAATTGGGTACATTAAAGACATGCGTGATGTGGGTTTTACCATAGCGACTATGCTCCGTAGAGCAGAAGCATTGGGTGTCGTAGTGGGCGATAGACAAGCGCTTTTTGAATCGTCCTTGAAGGGGTTCAATGAGATGCTAAATAACGAATCAATTAGATTTGCACAGAAAGGTAATGCAGAAAATCATAGGAAGCTCTTTAAATATGTAATGATACGGAGTATTTTGGAGGATAAACCACTCTCGTCTGTTAAAAAAATTGATCCAAGCGAGTGGAAAATCTCATCCATCTAATTTACAAGGAAAATTCTCTTCCTTCCGCAGGATGGTATGTGGGGAATACAGAGCGGGTTTTTGATTTTTTTGAAGTCCTGGTTTAGTTTAAGTGATCTCGACGCAGTCTCTCGTTATATTGTAGCCATTAAAATTTGTATCATCATTTGATGCAAGGGGGAGAGGGGTAGTAAGGTGTTTCATATATTCAAAGAGAAGCGGCCTATTTGTGCCAGATCCTCCGGAATGATTATCAACTACTAAGGCGACTTTCCTGCCATCCTTTGTTGCAATATTTTTAACGTAGTTCGCAAACTTGTTGAAAAAATCCTCAACTGAAAGTCGATTAATCGTATTCTCTTGTGGGTTAAGTCCCCGAACAACAAGAAGTGGCTCTCCGTCTTTGCTTTCTGTTTCTATCAGAAAACATGCTCCGACCAAACTCTCGTATTTACCTTTCGGATCTTTGACAAATATAACAGAAGTGAAATTGGGGAAACTTTCCAAGATGCTCCTGTATTTCGATGCCCAACAGGCGTCAGCAATATGTCCCGAAAATTCAGTGAGCAAATTTCGCACCGGTACAAATTGCATCGGCATCGTACCCGCTATATCCTGATTTTGTACTCTCGCCAATTCCTCCTGAATGGCTTTTACACCGTTTATCTCGAGAAAAGCGTCCTTTGCTTTCTTATCGGTAAAATATTCAAGCATCGTCTCTTTATTAGTTATGTGATCAACGAAATCAAGAAGAGTAGTTGCTTCATTTATCTTAATCTCCTGCTTGCCACTGGATGTTTCTCGAGACTTCAGCAGTTCATTTTGAATGCGCTCTTTCTGTTGTTTGTTTTTTAGAAGGCTAACGGCAAAGGTAACTTTACGGAGCAGAGGATGCAACTCTTTAAACTGAGAGAGCGCTCTGAAGTTGTGTTGAAATTCTTTAACATTCCGTATTTGAATTGCTTTGATGCTGTTAATTCTCTGTTGGATGTCGATCTTCGCTTTTTCATTTGGTATCTGCGCGAGCTTTGCCTCAAGACCTGTGATTATTTTATCAACCTCTGTCTGCGCTTCTTTGGCGATATGTGTAAGTGGCTTTTTCTCCTTGCCGATTAGTTGTGAGGCTGATTCGATCGAGTCAATGAGTTGATTATACCTCGAAAGGAATTGCTCGCTCCATTCCAACGTGGCTTTTTTGTCGATTGTATTGATCCTCATGACTTCACTTGGAGTCATATATTCTGGCAAAGGCTCTACCTTGTCTTTCACCTTATTATATGTGTCGACCGTCTGCTTAAATTCCCTCGTACTATGCTCGCCCCAGTGACTATCCTCAAAACGAACAACAGATTTGAACATTCCCGAGACGATTGGGTTTTCTATCATCTCAGGGTTAAAAACATTAGCGGTGAGGTTTTGTCTGAATTCGGCCATCTTCTCTCGCAACTGATGTATACCTTCATGACCTGTCTTGGTGATGCCAAGCTGTCTAAGTTCAGACACGATTGTTCCTTCCGAGAGTGCCCTAAGCGCAAGATATTGTTCTTCAGTAAGAAGATCGAGCGTAAAAATATCGGCGCAGTCGCTTAAAATTGGATCGAGAGGAGGACTAAATTGTTCAGAAAACCAGATTCTGTTTGTGAAAGAAACAGCGGGATCGTCGAGCAATTTTTTACATTCCACTCTATTTTTAAGAATCTCAGCGAAGAAATGTTGAAAGAGATCAATTTGAAAGTCTTGATTGTCTCGTGTCGCAGGTTGATCGTCATAATTTTCATCTTGGTCATAACCCATTGACTGATTACTGGTATCATGTAGATATGATCGTAAAAATTTTAGCTTATCTGCTTCCTTTATTTCTACAAAAACATTTTGATTATTTATTACTGCGACAAAATTTCCATCTGCAATGAGTTTGTCGGCTATATCTATGTCAAGATTTGAAAATTTGAATAAATTTTCAGCAAGACCCCCTGTATAACCAAAGTTAATTATTTCTAGGGCAAAATTTTTATCACATTTAACATTAAACTTTTCGATATTTTCAAGGACTGCGGAAAATTGTCTTCCCTTAAATAATTCTAAGGCTACATTATGACCTAAATGGTCATAATGGTGAAGCTGACGCACAAACGCTTCCGCGATATCGTATTGGGAAAGTTGCGCAAAAACATTTTTTCTCACACGATCAAAAGTTTGTGGAAATGTAGCTTTAATATTTTCGTCCCCTAGATATTCGATGAATTTAATAAGATTGCTTCCCAACTGCTCGCTTTTACTTCCATGGGTATCCATAATCGGGTATGCCTCTTCCCACGATAATCCGAATAAATCAAGTTTTTCTTGCAAACCATTGAACTCTGCACGGCACAAAAACTGATCAGCCAAAAGTTGACTAATTTTCTGACTTACTTCCGATTGTTCGCTTTGCGCAAAGAAATCTGGAGATAAATGACATGTCTCTTGAATTTTGATGACATGCGAGAGGTTTCCCTGCTCAAGCGCAATCAGTAATCCCGCTTCACCTGCTTTTTGTAATTTTTCCTCATTGGTGTCTTTAAGTTGGACCGGAAATTCTTTTTGTAAAAAATAAGCTCTATCAGGATCACCGCTTGAAACAGCAGCCAAAAAAGAGTTTGTAGCCAATATTTTCAAACCGTCTGGTGAGAGTTTCAAATATAGTAGCATATTTTGAAACTCTTTAAATTTTTCATGATCGTAAACACCAACCAATACCTTAGCGGCAAGGTTGATTTTCCATTGTTCAAGGAGCTCCGGAGCTAGTTTGTAAAGTGTAACTACCCTACTGATATTCGCTATTGTCTCCGGCAATCGACAATAACCGTATGGCTCGCTTTTATACCCCCACGTCAATATCTTGTTTGTGACCAAATCACGAACTTCAGAGGAATCTAGGACTTCTGGAAAAACTGCTATGCAATCCTTCTCCCAAAACAGCTTAGATTCTTCACCAGAATAATTTCCCCCTGTAATAGAAGATATTTTTGATAAATTATCTACAATGACGGCTTTTGCGCTCTCTTCTAGCCTATCTAACGACAGCCCCCACGTTTCAAAAATATTCCTCGCCTGTAACCATGCATTGCTCCCCGCATAAAACGCAGGTTTATTACCGTCAAAAAAATGATTTTCGACTGCAGAACGTATCTCCTCATCACTAATCAGAATAGCTTTACTATCCATGTCTTGTATTTTTTTTATATTTTCAAGAAGAGTGAATCTCTCTGATTTTGCTATTAGCTTCAAAGTTGCCGTTTTAACCATTGCAACTTCTTCAGGATTCGATGTCCAGTCCTTGGAAAAATTAAATATTTCGGATATCCTTTTGAAGCCGACATTCATGTAGGAACCGAAATAATTCTCTAAGGCGCTTTTTCTGCCGATACGTGCCGCCTGTACTATTTCTTCATCGGAAAGCAAATTGCTGTATTCAGTGTCTTGAACACATTTCCCAATAAGACCTTCTGTGACATAGCCACCGGATAAGCCTGTTATTAGAGCGCGTTTAAATAAAGTCCTCGTCTTCTCTGTGCCATATCCAAAGATCCTTAGAAGTTCTAATGTTTTTCGATCATAATGATTATAATCTCCTTCAACACGACTAAAAACTCCGGAACGGAAAGCCCCGTTCCATAACCCCTCAATTTCAACGTCAAAATTACCTTCAAAAAATGAAGGTGCACATTCATATAATTGAATAATTTTTGGGATCTCTTCGAGATGAGCTCCGGCCCCCCTACTCCCACCATGCAAAAGCATGGTTTTTAAAAGTTTCTTCCCTTCTGCAATGACTTCTTGGTCATTCAGTAAATCAGATGCAACATGTAATTTCTTTTGAATTGCATCATGATAATGTGGAAAGGCGTGTTCTCGATTTATTTTCTCTGCATTGTAGCCCTCAATAGACAAAGCTAATTTATCTAACAAGTATCTTTTAGCTATAGTTGTACGATCTTCTTCATTATCAAGAGGAAACTCTTTTTTAAGAGCATCCAAAACACTATCAGAGTCATATACGAAATAAGAGTCACAATTTCTTGCATATGCACCGTCGACTATTTCCTTTGTTTGATCGTCAGTTAATGAAAATGTGTCTTTCAAGACTGAAATCACTTCGGCAACGCTATTTTTTGATCCTGCCGCACTTTCAATCAACCAATAAAACTTATTTGGGGTCTTACCCTCGGGCAGAACTCCAAGTCCGCGAAATTCATCTCTATTATCTTTCACATATTCAAAAAATTCCTTAGTTTTAAAAACTTGAATTTTACCAAAAAACACTTCCAATAAGTATCGGTTGAATTTTTGCTCATCTTTCCACGAAACATCCTTATTTTGTAAATCTTGTAAAACTTCAGTTGGGTGGTATGAAATTTGATTTATTACGGAAAGAATTTCCCCCTTGGGATCTCCGGTTTCTTTCTCAGTAAGTCTTCCTGCTTCTGCATGACTAGAAACCTCACCGGATTCAGCCTTTGGTTGCATCTGTTCCTTTTCCTGATTTGCCTGTCCTGGCAATACGGGCTCAAGTTTTTCAAAATCTTCGGACATATAAATGTGTTGCGATATTGAGTAAACTCTAGCACAAAAATCAAATTGAAAATAGGAAATAAATATGCTAGATTCCACAATAGATTTCATCTTATTTAGCACAAAACACAAATACAAGGGGGGAAGAGACGATGAAAGAAAAACAAATTGACATGAGCAGAGTGGTACTTACACCAGAAGTAGTCGCGGCGTGGACAGAAATAGCAAAACGGCTTGCAGGAACGCTAACTCAAATGGGAGTCAGTCCCGGTCAAATTGGAGAAGAGGAGCTTTGGCTAAACGAGGAAGGTGGTTCACTAGTTGTTAAATGCAAAGCTGGCCAACTTGAAGCAACAATGGTTATCCCCGCTGGTCAGTGGAGATGGAATAACCAAAATTAAAACTGTCAAGGTACGGTCGCACTGATTTACACTAAGTCAGTGCGATTTTTTACTCACCGAAATGATACAATGACACCGCCCGCCCCGTCGCCCATTCCATTCAAAAAAGATTCCGCGCGCAAAACAAATCAAGCAAAGAAAGATTTTCTGGTGTGGGAACGCCGAGGCTTTGCGAGGCCTTGAGCGGAATGATTGAAGTTGGCACGGAATCGGAGCGTACGATTTAGTTCAGAGTTACCACGCACGCGGAGCGTGCGAATC
>CAYSCV010000075.1:0-6711 GCA_964429715.1 uncultured Methanosarcinales archaeon | reverse complement strand
CTCCTTGAAAATGCTCCGGCTTTACACATGACAAATTAATCTTCAACGACCGCGCTCCTGCTGGTGGATTCACCGGGGTATAATACACCACCTGTGAACGCTCAGCATGATCTTTCAATCCTAATCCCGTCCGTCCATAATACTCATCATGTGGATCTAACACAAGCATCCCCGCATACCCTCTTCCTGTAATATTCCATAACATACAAGACAATAAATTAGATTTCCCTTTTCCCGTCGACGCCGGCACAAGTACGTGATGACTCAACACCTCAGCTCCCGGCAAAAATAAATCCACATCCAACCCTTTACTTCCACTACGTAACCGCCCCAAAAACAACGGCAGCAACGGCCGAACCAAAAAATGTAAATCTTCTTTTTCCACCGCCCGCACTTTCACAAAAAAACTAGGCAGCTTCTTACAACTCCTCCCTCCTTCAGAAATTCCCAGTACCGGCTTCAGAAACGCCAACTGATAGTTCCGCAACGACTCATCCATCATCGCAAACTGCCCCTCTTCCTCAAGATTCATCCCCGCCACCATCTCTAAATTCTGTGCCGAAATCTGACTCCCATACACTAAATCATATACCTGTAATAGAAACTTCTCACTTTTCTCTTCAATGACAACTAATTCCCCAAGCTCCACCTGTTCGCCCGCTTTCACACGCATTACAATCTTTCCAAAATCCCCTGCCACCACTTGTCCGATAATCATAGAACGAAATAAAACAAGATTCTTTTTTAAGTATTTAGCCACTCCATAACCAAAATTTATATAAGTAAGCCCATTCTTACTAATCTTACATGTTTGAAATAGTAAAAGTATCAACAAAAGGACAAATTGTTATCCCTGAAAAAATGCGCACCTATTTAGATCTCAAAGAAGGAACTCAACTCTTGGTCAGAGAAAGTGAAGGAAGATTAATTCTAGAACCTGAAAAAAATATAATAACCGCTTTAGACAGAGCAGAAATAGATAAAGAAAAAATGGGTTGGCTTCTTCTTGCCGAAAAAAGCATGGCAAAAATATGGGATAATCCTAAAGACGAAAAAACATGGAAAAAATATGTATGAATATACAACAAAGAGATATACTTTTAGTTCCTTTCCCATTCGCAGACCAGAGGGGAAGTAAAGTACGCCCCGTATATGTTATCTCCAAAAACGAATTCAACCAAACGTCACAAGATATAATCACTTTAGGAATAACATCAAATATCTCCAAAGAATATTATAAAATCCTCATTGGAAATAACAATCTTGAACAAGGATATCTTTTTGAAACTAGCTGCATCAAAGTAGAAAATATCCTCAAAATTGATAAAAGTCTTGTTATTAAAAAAATAGGAAAAACAAAAAAAGCAATATTTAAAGAAACACTCCAAAAAATGTACACTTTATTTCAAGAATCGGATTAAAGAAATTCCACAACAGCAATCTTTATAAATAGGCCTAATTTTTAGAATAAAAATGGAAGCAATAGTCATGCATTATCGCCAAGGACGGCATCACGTTAACCCGCACCAGATGATTCTCAAAGTAGCAGATACAGCCCAAGACGCAGAAAAAGTAATCGGTAAAACCGTTACCTGGACTTCGCCAGCAGGAAAAGTACTCTCCGGCCAAGTATCCGCATTACACGGTCGTCGTGGCAACGTTCGCGCAATCTTTGCCGACGCTGGCTTACCGGGTCAGTCATTAGGTCAGAAAGTCAAACTATCATAAGCATCTGCGTTATTATTCTATCAAAATTTTGGTTTAGATGTGTTTAAAAAAAAATAAAAACACACTAAAAATGAAAGAATTAACCTGGCTTGGCAAATGCCGCGAACGAGAATTAGATATTCTTATTATCTTTGGCGTAAAAATAGCTGACTATTTTGAACCACCAACTGGAATACATGAAGAAGAAAGACGTCTTAAAATAGATCTAACAGAAAGATATACATTCCTCAAAACCCACCTCGAACCTGAATCGTGTATAATGTATCCTCCCGAATTTCAAACCATTTCAAAAAGTCTTGAACAAAAATTAGACCACACCTATACCCTGTTAATAGACCAAACAAAATATGAATCTCCAGGTTCAAATGGAAATATATTACAGGTTCAATATGGAAAATGTAATCTGATAGAGTATGCTTTAGGACTTAAACATACAAAATATCCCAATATTCCTTATTTTGCATATACATTAAATCAGTTTCTTACGTTAAAATTTTGCTTTGAGAATTACCAACAACTCGCTCAAAAACAACTTCAAACAAAAGAAGAAAAACTAAAAAAAGTACAGCAAGAAAACCATCATTTAAAACATCTTTTAACCTCCATCGATGGATTCGTAGAAGCAATTGAATTGACAGAGAGTTATACAAAAAAGAGCTGAAAAACACCTCTCCCAAGACGAGGGATTACTATTTTAAAGTGAACCTACCACACAAAGCTTTATAAACTACCTCTTTTCATGGAACTCATGATTGAACTCTACCGCTGGCTCGGTGACTTAAACGGCATCAACACACTCAGTTTATTTGAAATCAATCATCACAAGTATTTCCTGCAAGGCAGTAACCGAGAATCAGAAACAAAACGACTCGAAGGGAATATTAAAGCAAGCTACCGAAAATTGATGCTGAAACTTCACCCCGATCAACAACACCAATTTCCCGGCTCATTCAAAGAACTATCTCAAGAATTATACAACGAAGTGAATCGCGTGTATGACCTCCTGACAAACAAAGAAAGATACAAAAATCCTAACCCCCACGATGGCCAGCATAATATGCCAGGATATATTTCCACCTCCTTAGAAACATTCACCCTTACAAGTTATGTATTATCATTGCAGCACAATCAACCTGACGAACTTCCTCTCGTAGGCACAATCAAAAAATTCATCAACGCTCGTGATGATTTGGAACAGATGTTAACACAAAAAGGACCTTTCATGGCTCCTCTTCCCCCTCGCGACCCATTGCCGCCAACAGAGTATATCCAAATGATCGAAGAAAGAGATCGGCTCCTTAAAAAAACAGATGAAGAAAATAAAAGATTAAAAGATGAAAAAGAGAGGCAACGTGAAATAACCGATGGCTACCGAGAACAGCTCAACCAAGCTGTTAACGATCGCCATAGTACCAGCGATGTACTCAAACTAATGGAACAAGAATTAGATAAAATATTAGAACAATAAAACAATTTGAGGTAATAAAAAATGACACAAGAAAGAATGGAAGAAGCATATAAGAAAGTACAAGCGTTAGGAGAAAAATATCTACACGCAAAAGCAACAGCTGAAGAATTACAAGGAAAAGTAGGAACACTTGAACAACAAAATTTAGATTTACAATTAAATTATGAAAAAGCAAATACACAAGTTCAAACAAACACTACATTTTACCAAAGTCTTCAACAAACCCACACCCAATTAGTGGATGAAAAAGCCACATTAGAAACAAGGGTTGCCGAAGTCGGAAGAGAAGTAGAACAAGTCAACACTGCATATAGAAGATTACAACAAGAAGCTGAAACAGAAAAGACAGAATATGAACAAGCGTTGACAGGATTGCAAGAATTAGTAAGTGAAAAAGAAGGAACAATTAGTGGATTAAGTGAACAAATTGATCTATTCAGAACACAACAAACTAATTACGAAACAGAAATTGCCAACTACACCACAAAACTTGCAGCCTCAGAACAACAACAGACCGCATTCATTGACCGATTAGAAGGCCTACTCGACCAGTATCTTTCATTAGATGAAAGTGGAGCCCCAGAAATTCCAGATTAGGTATGAGAAAAAACCAAGAGGAAGTATGCCTGCACAAGAAGAGAGAGAACAGAATATAATCCTAACTCTTTCAAAGCTTGTTAAAGAAAATAAAAAACTAAAACAAAGCCAAGAAACGTTAGATGCTATTCTTTCGTATTGTACCTCAAATCAAAATAATGCCGAAAGCATGTATATCGCCGCAAAAATATGTGAAGAAAAGCGGGATGATATTAACGCTCTACGTTATTCCCATATTTCTTCACAACATAATCATTCTGCTGCCACAGAAAAATATAAGCAGATAGAAACAATGATTGTGCAAAAAATTCCAAAACTACGCGATGCAAAAGAATACACCCAAGCCCTCGAATACTGCACCCTCCTGCTCGCCCTCAACCCACAGCACATCCACGCCACCTACTTCGCCGGAACAATCTACGCCGCAACAAAAAATATTGAACAAGCCATCGCCTGCTTTGAATCCCTCCCGCACCACACCTCTGCTCAAGCACAACTCACCAAACTTAAAAATAAACCTCAAACTTACTAACTTTTATTACAGTTCTTACTATAAAGTAACAAAATAAACAAAAGATTTATAAATAAAGTACATTTTGAATAGGAATAATAATCAAAAATAAACCCGAGGTAATTATACTATGACAAATGAAGATTTAAAAAAACGTTTAGAAGAACGATTAAAAACAAGCGCCGGTGCCCTCCTGGGAGCAGAAAACCCCAACCAAAAATATCTTTCCGGCCAAGCCGCACAAACACTTCAAGATCGCGTACAAGCAAGACAGAATACATCTATGACCGTCTACACAGTATTTGACAGCACGGGAAGTATGGGTCATTACATCCAACAAGTACGAGAGTGTATTAGCCAAGTTGGGCGCGAAGTCTTAGACGCCAAAAAAGGCATTGAAGCATGTGTATTAGCAGTAAATGATCATTGTGATAAATTAGAATTGCAAAACGCAGGAGTAAAAAGATTAGGAGACTACGGCCAAGACAACTCCCCAACCACAAACATCGCAACTCTTCAAACTCAAATCAACGGCATTGTAAACACCGGCGGCGGCGATGAACCAGAAGCATATGAATGTATGGCATCTGACCTAGTGCAAAAGATCAACCAAGAGAAAATAAGAAATCCAAACAAAAAAAAAGTCGTAATTTTATTTGGTGATGCCTTCCCACACAACAAAAAAAGTATCGCAGATGACGGCTGCCCATATCAACGCGGTCCAGAACAACTTGTTGCCATGACCGCCATAGCAGACCACACCTATTTTGTCGACTGTGCGGTAGGGGGAGATAAATTCAAAGACGGCACATACAAAGCCGCAGGGAACTTCCAAAAAACAACGTATCTGCGCTTTGAACAAGCTCGTAGTGTCTTAGCAGAAGCAATCATAGGCATGTTCAAAAAAGAAGAAAGCCCTGAGGCATTAAAAGCATACTTAGCCGCACTACCTTCAGACAAAGCCGCAAAAGTAACCGGCTTGCTTGGCAGATCATAACAAGACCACAAAAGAGCAAATCATGGCCGACGACAACCTTTTTGCAGCACTGGACATAAAACGTGAACTCGCCGTATACGTAACCGATACAACCGTAGACATCACAGGCATAAAATCCGTTGCAAAAAAACACTTTCGTCGTCTAGCAATGGAATATCACCCTGATCGACTAACTACCGATCCAAAAAAAGCAGAAAAAGAAGAATTCTTCAAAATATTCTCCACAGCATGCGCAGCAATCGAAGACATGCCCGCCGATAAATTGACACAAATCGTAAAATCCTATCTGCAAAACAACGATGAGGATGATGCCGCTCTTCTTGCCCAAGCCATGACTGAAATCGATCGCCTAGACACACTCGTCAGAGCAAAAGACGAAGAAGTTCGCAACATAGCAAGCGCCATGGCCAGTAGTGGCAGAGGAGGAACAGACCCACGCACCATCATTTACCAACACCCCGATCGTGGCATTAGCATCACTCTTGGCAGTGCCAACGCCGATATAGGCAGACTCATTCGCCAGCTTGATGAAACAGCTGCAACAAAAGACCAATTAACCCGCATCCAACGAGAACTTGCAACCGCTCAAAGAACAATTACAGGATACGACAAAAGAATTGCAACAGAAGAAAAAAAAGTCACCTCATTAGAAACAACCCTCAACCAAACAACCGCAGACCGCGATCGCTATAAACGACTATACACCGCCGTAAATAAACAGCATGAAATCGATACCCAAACAATTACTGGACTAGAACAAAAAGTAAGAGAAACAAACAACCTAAAAACCAAAGCAGAACAAATACAAAAAGACGCCGTAGCTGCCGCAGAAACATTCATCAAACATCAAAATATCACCCACGCACAAGAGGTACAACGTCTCCAAACAACCTATGACGCCAAACTCAAAGACGCGCGTGAAAACCCACTTGACAAAAAAATCGTTGCAAAAATAAGAGAACTACGCGACATAGGAAAACATAACGAAGCACTGCAATACGCAAATATGGTCCTCTCCGTTGATCCAGATAATGTCCATGCACGTTATTTTGCGGGAACAATCTACCAAAGCCAAGGCCAACTAGTCGAAGCCGGTAGAGAATACCAATCAATTTTAGCCCTAGCTCCAAAAAGTCCATCAGCACAAGAACAATACATCAAAATAAAAACACGATTACTAGATCAAATAAAAACCGATCGTACAACCAACCCCCAGCAAGGCATTGAATACTGCACACATCTCTTAACCCTTGAACCAAATAACAACGACGCCCAATATTTCTTAGCTACAATCTATGAACATCTCAACGACTTTGAAAAAGCCCTCAACGCCTACCAGCAAGCAGGAACTGGAACATCCGCAACCACCGGATTTGCTCGCGTACAAGAAAAACTAACTTCTTCTAGAAA
>CAYSCV010000074.1:0-6848 GCA_964429715.1 uncultured Methanosarcinales archaeon | reverse complement strand
GTGCGGTTAAAAGCAGTAGTGGCTTACGGGTCTATCAAGAGTGCTACTCCAATAAGAAATTTCCCTTAAACAAAGCTTAACGCATTCATTTCCTGCTTTATTTTATTCCAATCAAGCGTTCTGAATGTGTCCAGTAAGGGGCACACACCAGTGCTAAGTCAAGTGACCGAGTGGGTCTCGTGAATTTGCGCTTTTACAAAACAATGAAAAAAAGCTATAATAATTTTATGTTTTTGACAGGTTCTAAAAAGCTAAAGATTGCTTTAGTCCTACTGATTTTTATAGGGTTTACTTTTAGTTTATCCTGCGCTTTTAATCATCATCCCGAAACGTCAGCACATGCTTCAACTCCCGAATCTGTTACCATCCCCGCTCAAGGTAGTGAGGCGTGTTGCACAACCAACCTTTCAAAGTCTGACCACTCGCTGAAGGAAACTCTCCTAACTATACCCAAAAATCATTCACGGGGTTTATATGACGTTTTGGCAATCGGACTTATTCTTGTATCTGTAATGATAGGGCGTCGGCTTTTTGAATATATTAAACAACAACTCGCCTTTTTCGTTCGGCTTTATAATCGACAAAATCTAGAGATTTTTGCTTTCCATTATTTACGGTTAGCCTTTTCAAGAGGAATACTTAAGCCTAAGAAATACAATTTAGTTTTTTCTAGCTAGCATACATTCACCAATAGCTTTTGCTTTTGTGTGGGTGGCTATCATGCTGGCTTTTTTTGTATTAACTAATTAAAATTAATCAACCTATGAAAAAATTAATCTATATTATTCCCGTAATCTTAATTGCTGTAGTGGCAATTGGCTACGGACTCACGAAAATCAAGACAGCAGATCAAGAAGCTTCCAATACGGTTGCTTCAAACACTAATAAAACAGAAAACACAGACGATCAACACGCACACGATGCAGAACATAGTGCAAAACTTGCTGGCACAAGAATTGATCTACAAAACGCGAATAACTTAAAGTCGGGAGAAGTTACACTAGCATTTAAATTGTACGGAGCCGATGCTCACGAATTTGGACCAGCTGACTTAAAAGTCGCACATGAGAAACTCATGCACTTAATCCTTTTGCGTGATGATGTAACTGGTTTCCAGCACGTTCATCCTGAATACAAGGACGGCCGATGGACAGTAAAAACGACAGTTACAAATCAAGGTTTGTACCAGATGTATGTAGACATTGAGCCTAAAGAAGAAACTCCGATTACCTTGCGTGTTCCCCTTACCATTGGTGGAGCAACTCAACAGCCACAGTTTCCAAGTGTAAGCGCAAACATGTCTGCAACAGTCAATAGTATTCAGGTAACCTTGCAAACAGCATCACCACTAAAAACGAAAGAGCATACAAATTTAACTTTCGCCTTAACCCAAAATGGCAAGCCAGTTGCTCAAATTGATCCATATCTGGGTGCGTTTGGTCATGTCGTAGTTTTGCGCCATGGAGATCCCGATGACTTTATTCACGGCCATCCGATTACTGAAACCAAGCCAACTGACGGTAAAGTCGTATTTGAATCCGAATTTCCAATCAAAGGGACTTATACGATCTTTGCCCAATTCAGCATTAATGGACAAGTGAAAACTTTCCCCATCACCGTTTCGGTCGACAGTGAGGGACAAGCCTCAGCAGATCACGAAAGTGCAACCAATAACGGTGAGCAAGGCGGTGCCTCTCACTAATTCTTATATGAAAGAAAAAATATCTTTATACAAAAAAAAGTCTTTTGAGATGATACAAAAACTTACTAAAATTCAAAAGATTTCTTTAATTATGAGCGTTCTTGTTGTCACAGGATTAATTGGTGTTTTTGTGTATGCAGACGAAGGGCATGAAAGCGCTGAACCTGTAGTACAACAAACAGAACAAGTTCTAGTAAGAAAAGTAGGTGATGTAGACCCTGATGCAATATCAAAAGAAGGACTTAGTAGCTTCTACGGTGAAATAATATCAAAAGATATTGCTTCGATAAATGCATCACGCGAGGGTGTTATCAGTTCTTGGAATGTATCCGTGGGCGATAGTGTTCTTGCGGGGGCTGTTCTTGGCTACGTAACCGTTACTGGGGTATCGCCCGAACAACAGATGGCATTAGCCGAGCAACAAGCAAATGCCTTAAAAGCACAACTTGATTTAGAGACGGCCAACAAGATAGCAACTCAGACAGAATCGGTCTTTGAGCAAATTGCAGAATCTCTTAAGTCTGTAGCCAATAAACAAAAATCAGTTTACGATGGCTCGGGCGGTACTGTGTCCTCAACATATCAAACAGAACTACAAGCTATCACTCAACAACAGATGCAATTATCAAACAAATTACAAGATTTTGGAAATACTGCCCTGACACAAATATATCCACTGGTAAGTGTTCCGGGAAACTCACCGTTTAATGTAAGTTATTCCGAAGCAAGTCTTAATTTTGGGTTTGGTGTAAAAAATGGCACATTAAGAGGTTCGTATGTGTTTCTAAGCAAACTACTTGCTGAAAAAGTGAGGGCTAAAACTGCCGCTGATCAAGATATTCGAAATTACTTAGATAAAACAATAGAAATGGTAGAGGCTTCTATCGTTATAGAAACCTTAGACCTAACAGAGATTACAGAATCGGTAAAAGATTTACAGACAGAATTGCGAGATATCAGTAGCGAGCTCACCCAGGCAACAATCGATAAAGCCGCTAAAGAGCGCGAACGAAGCCAGATAGATATCGAGCTTTCTAAGAGTCTTGTTGGTTTTGAAAGTGATCTCAGTTTGAAAAAACTTGAGCAGCTTTCAGCCAATGAGCGTGCAAAAAATGAAGCAAAGGGCGCAGAGCTTCTTGCACAAAAACTGGCGGTAAGCGCAGGCGGGGTTATTCCAATACTCGCTTCAAAGTCAGGTGTTGTGGCAACCGTTGAAAAAAATGTTGGGGAATATGTTACGATTTCGGAGCGGGTAGGGTATATATCTAACGCAAATCCGCGAAAAAACGTAAGGTTTACTATCCCTGCTTCATGGAAAGATATAGATAAGGGAGATACTCTTTCAATTTCTTGGAGACCCGAATACTCTATGGGAAGTGCCGTTATTGCAGGCATTAGTCCAATTATTGATGAAAAGGGTGGCTACCAGACTGAAGCTGTTATTTCCAAAGACACCGTATTTCCAGTCGGAGCATCAGTACGAATTATTCCAGAAAATTCTAAAAAGGGTGTGTTCGTAAACCGTAAAGCAGTAGTCTTTGAAGGAGTACAGCCATATGTATGGATAGTTACCGAGAGTGGCGCTTTGCGAAAACAAGAAGTAAAAATAGGAAGAGGCCTTGGTGAATATGTTGAAATACTTTCGGGTCTTCAACGAGAATTTTCATATCTTGTTATTCTTGATCCACTCGTTCAAATTCAATCAGGCATGATGCTTTCAGAAATTCTTAAAACAGAGACAAAAGTCGAATCTGCTACTCCCGCAAAAGTTCAAGACGAGAGTCAGCCTCATGGTCATGATGAATAAATTCTATGTTTAAAAAAATAGTTAGTTGGGCAACCATTAATAGGAATAAAACAATTTTCCTTGGATTATTGGTTACTTTCTTAGGAGTTTATGCCGGCCTAAATATGGAGGTTGATGTTTTACCCGATATCAATAAACCTACCGTGATAGTTTTTGCGGAAGCTGATGGTTTTGCACCAGAAGAAGTTGAAAAGGCAGTATTAGTACCACTTGAAAATGCGGTTTTGGGTACTGCTGGTGTTGAAAGAGTCCGCGGAACAGCATCTTTTGCATTGGGGATTATCAATATCGAATTTCCATTTGGTAGTGATATTTACAAAAACCGACAATTAGTCCAAGAACGCATCTCGGCGGTTGCAGTACCTCCGAATGTAAAAGTTTCACTCGGGCCCGTTTCTTCGGTTATGGGTGAAATTATGTGGGCAGGTGTGAAAAGTGGCTCAAATATATCACCGACAGACTTACGAACATATGTAGATTTCACTCTAAAACCAAACTTACTCAAAGTAAAAGGTATTTCAGATGTAATTGTTATGGGTGGAGATGTTCTTGAGTGGCAGGTCAGGCTCAATGCGGAAGCTTTGAGCAAATACAATATCACTCAGGAAGAAGTAAATCTCGTACTGGAAAGAAATCTGCAAAATGCCTCTGCAGGTATCCTCCAACAAGAAAACAAAGAGTATCCGGTAAGAATTTTCGTGGCACCAAAAGAAATTGGTGAATTAGCAGAGATTGCCATACATACAGAAAACGGTTCAGTAAGACTGGGTGAAATTGCCTCGTTTGTAGAAGGCGCAAGCATTGTTCGTGGTGGTGCGTCTGTTGATGGTAGTCAAGGAATAATTCTGAGAATATTCAAGCAACCCAATGCAGAAACATTAAAAGTGACTAAAGAGATAGATAGTCTTTTTGTAAATTTACAAAAAACAGCTCCAAGTGGCATAACGCTGCGCACAGATTTGTTTAGGCAAGAATGGTTTATTTCAGCCGGACTTTCGAATGTGGAAAAGGCGCTTGTTGAAGCGCTTATAATTGTGGCGATCATTGTCTTTTTGTTTTTAATGAAATGGAAGCCGACTCTTATAACATTATTAGCTATACCTACATCAATCGCAGTTACTGCTATAATATTCAAGTTACTGGGATTATCTGTAAATGTAATGACGCTAGGAGGTATCGCTGTGGCAATAGGTGAACTCGTAGATGATGCAATCGTTAGCGTAGAGAATATTATAAAAAGACTACGTGGTAAAAAAGCAACGGGACTTGAGAGGTTGAAAATTATTGTTGATGCGGTTCAAGAAGTTCGAGGATCGATCATTTACGCAACTATTTTAGTGGTTTTGGTATTTATTCCTGTTTTTTTCCTGCCGGGTGTTGAAGGTAAATTGCTCACCTCTCTTGGTCTGTCGTATATAATTTCGCTTATTGCGTCTCTTATTGTTTCACTTACTCTTACGCCCGCACTGGCAGCATGGTTGTTAAGCGAAAAAGATCAGGAAGAAAAACCTCCAAAAATAATTAGATGGATTGAATCGACAACAGAAAAGATATTGAGATCAATTATCCATTCGTGGAAAGTAGTTACAGTTATATTTATAGTTATGATCATTGCAACTATTATTCTTTATGCCAATGCAGGGAAAGAAGGTATACCTCCCTTTAATGAAGACTCCCTTACCATAGGTGTATTGCTCCCGAATGGGACGGGACTAGAAACTACGAATTTATTTGTTCAAAATATTGGCGCACAGATTAAGTCGCTCCCTTTTGTATTAAATGTTAGTAATACTACTGGTCGTGCAGGTGCAGACGCGCATGCGAGTGGCGCGAATTCAGGTGAAATGCAGGTAGTCTTCAAAAAAGGGTCTGCGGAAAAAATAAATGAATATATTCCAGAAGTGCAAAATATACTCAATAAATTTCCCGGCGCAAGTTTTTCACTCGGAAAACCAATAACTCATCGTGTAGAAGAATTACTTTCAGGTGTACGGGCCCCGATTGTTATAAAATTATATGGTGACAATGTAGATAAACTGCGCAGTTACGGAAACGTAGTTATAAGTGCATTACATTCACAAGCAGGAGTAAGTAATGCTCAGCTTTCGCGTGATGTAAAAGTGTCTGAAATACATATTTACCCAGACTTAGGAATGCTTTCTCAACAAGGGAATGATCCTGGGCTTCTTGGAGAGGAAATTGAATCAGGTTTCATTGGAAACTATGTTGGTGAAATTGTATCAGGATTACAACGAATACCGGTAGTCACTAAGCTCGATAATGAAAGCAGAAATTCATTTAGCGGATTACGGGATACAGTGATCAACGAAACAGGCATGAATATTGGAAGTGTTTCCAATATAGAGTTTAACGAAGGAAGAACATCGATAAGTCATGAAGGTGGACAGAGAGTTGTGGTCGTCAGTGCAAATTATGAAGGCGGTGACATTGTCGGTGCTGTGGATACAGTAAAGGCAACACTAGAGAAAGGTGAACAACCAGAGAATATAACTATTAGTTATGAAGGTACTTATCAGAGTCAAAAAGAAAACAGTAGCAAATTAGTATTCTTATTTATTATTGTAATAGTACTAATAGCGCTCATACTTTATAATGCATTTTCGTCTTGGATATTAACCACTTTGATTCTTCTTAATATTCCCGTGGCATTTTTCGGTGGATTATTATTCGTGTATATAGAGGGAGGAACTATTAGTTTGGCCCACCAAGTTGGTTTTATCTCCCTCGCGGGTATAGCTTCGCGAAATGGAATTATGCTTATTTCAAGAATGAAAGAGCTTGATGATGAAAAAGTACCGGGAATAGACACAAAAACAGTAATTATCGCAACAAAAGAAAGAGTTGTTCCCGTACTCATGACTTCAATAGTTACCGGATTGGCTTTGATACCATTTATTCTAGGAGCTGATTCACCGGGTAAGGAATTTTTAGCACCACTTGCAGTGGTCATTACAGGAGGTCTTATAACCTCTACAATAACATCACTGTTTTTCATGCCGGTACTGCTAGAGAGATTCGGGAGAAAAATATAAGTCAATCAATAACATAGTCGGCGGTATAGATAGTGTACCCACTAGAGTGAAGTTTATCTACAACGTACACACTTGGCACCCAATACCCTATGGGGTATCATAAGGTTATATCGCACCAACTTTGTCTCTTTTTTGTTACCCAATTTTCAAAAAGACAGGAGGTTTTTCTAAATTATAACTTTTGGCCGTAAATCAGGGATGTAAATATACTCCTTTTCCTCCTGTATTATAGTTCTAACGTTGTTCACAACGTTGCGCAAGGCACAATTCTGCGCCTTGCTTCGCT
>CAYSCV010000073.1:0-6976 GCA_964429715.1 uncultured Methanosarcinales archaeon | reverse complement strand
CGAAGCAAAAAATATATTTAAAACGCATAGGAAAACCCCATAGAATGAGTGCAAGATGTTAGGGGTAAACATTAATTGGGAAGAAACGGTTATAACTGAATTGACCAAAAACTACGACCTTATTTCTTTTGATTGTGGAGATACAGATTTAAATGAATTTCTAAAAGAAGATGCACAAAAATATAAAAACCAACTTATCGCAAAAACATATTTAGTGATATATAATACACAAGTAATTGCCTTCTTCAGCATTATGAACGACTCCATAAAACTTGATCCTCTGGAAACTGAAAACACAAAAAAGCTTCAGCGCCTTCACGAATACCCTGCATTAAAAATCAGAAGACTTGCCGTTGATAAACGATTCAAAAAGAAAGGAATTGGCACATTCATCTTTAAGTATAGAGGAGTTTGCAAAAAGCAATTTGTAACATTAGTCTGCACCGATAGGTGCAAAAATAAGCTTAAAATTGCGCCATTGCAAATCCTCTTAGAGAACTTTGCCTAACAAATATAAATTATGCGAAGTTCTCTATATTCTAGGATTAACACAAGTCATAAATGAATACGCTTCCTGCCGATTTTTAACCGTTGATTCATATCACGAAAGTGTTTCATTTTATGAAAAACAAGGGTTTCTACGAAATATAAAATACGAAAAAAAGAAAGAATATGTAAGCATGCGCTTTGATCTGTTAACGAAAAATTAAGCACTAAAATTATATTTAAAGTAAAACAGAATACACTGTTTCACGCTTTTTCTTGTCAAAAAAAGGAAGTTCAACACCAAAAAATTGATAGGCAACAGAAGAAACAACATCAACACGATCTAAAACATACGCTCCCATTGAACGCTCTTTCCTCTTCACAGAAATATTTTCAGAATGCTGCATTTGAGAACCAATTGCCTGAATTTGTTGCGCCATAACTTCAGGGGGCAACCTTCTGCTAAGTAAAACTAAACCCCCTGAAAAATAACTTTCATCTTCAACAACTTCCTCAACTGCAGCCTTTTTATTTGGTGTTGATAATTTATTATAATAAAACTCTATTGCAATATGCTCTCGTTGAAAAGAAATGATTTTTCGTTCTCTTTCAACTCTTCGTTGAGTATGATACAATCCTACGGTTTTAAGATCCAATAGATCTAAGTTTTCTTCAAGAAATCTACTCCCCTCACGCATCTTCATCTGCCTCAACGTTTGATCTGCATTCTGTGCAAGCAAACGAAGGACATCATCAATTGTCCGCACACTTTCCTCCACTTTTTCTCTCTTCTCAATCTTTTGTAAACCAGAAGAGATCAAAATACGATTATAATTATGTTCAGCCATATTTATGAGCTCAAAAAAATGAATTTATAAACATAATGAAACATAAACTCCCCCAATCTATCCCAAGCGCATCAGATGACCTATTGAAAATAAGTTTGGGATATACCTGCGATTTTTCCAATAAAAATCTCAAAAATATAATTCGCCCAGTATACCCCCACAATCTTTAAAAAGCCCCCCTCTACTACCCAACCTATGACGTTAGACTGGCAAAACATTCAAACCAAATGGCAATCCGCCTGGGAAACTGCAGAACTAGGCAAAGCCACAACAAAGAAAAACCAAGAAAAATTCTTCATGATCTTTGCCTATCCTGGCATCTCTGGTTTCCTGCACGTCGGTCATATGCGCGGCTTCTCCTACACCGATGCCATCTGCCGCTTTGAACGCCTGCAAGGCAAAGAAGTACTATTCCCCGTAGGCACCCATGCCTCCGGCAACCAAGCCATCGCTTTTGCCAACAAAGTAAAAAACAATGATCAAACCTGGATTGACTACCTCAAAAACAACGGCTGTTCAGACGAACAACTCAAACAACTCACAACCCCAGAAAACGTCATCAACTATTTCAATCAAGTCTATCGAAACGATTATTGGAAAAAATTTGGTTTTTTGTGCGACTGGGATAGATTCACCTGCACAACCAACAAAGACTATGAAAAATTTATTCAATGGCAATTTCTTAAATTACAACAAAAAAATCTCCTCATCCAAAAACCCTATTTTGCCACCGCCTGTGTAAACTGCGGTCCTGTCGCTGTTGATCCATCAGAAACCGACATCTCCAAAGGTGGCAATGCCGAAAAAACAGAATACACCCTTCTCAAATTCAAATACAATTATGATAACAACAAGTCTACCTATCTCACCGCCGCAACACTTCGCCCCGAAACCATTTATGGTCAAACTAACTTATGGATCAACCCCGACGCAAAGTACGTAAGAATCCAAGTTGACAACGAACATTGGATCGTCTCCCAACATTGCGCCGAAAAATTACAATATCAAAAAGATGAAATACTCTTAAAAGAAGATATTGATCCGAAAAGTTTGCTTGGAAAAACCGCTATTGCTCCTGGTATTGATCGCGAAATCATCATCCTTCCCGCAACATTTTGTGATCCAAAAATCGGCACCGGTATTGTCACATCTGTACCAAGTGATGCACCGTATGATTACGTTGCGTTGAAACATCTGCAGACTCATCCCGAAATAAGTAAACAATACAACCTCAACCACGAAGACATCCTCGCCATCCAACTCATCCCCATCATCAAATCAAAAGACTACGGCGACTTTCCCGCCAAAGAAATCGTCGAAAAGCTCAACATCACCGAATTATCCGACCCCAAACTCGAAGAAGCTACCTCAGAAATCTACAAAGCCGGCTACCATACCGGTATCATGCGTGACAATTGTGAAAAATATTCTAATATGCCCGTCGAACAAGCCAAAGAATTAATGAAACTTGAATTACTTGAAGACAAACAAGCCGACATCCTGCACGACCTTAGCGAAGAAGTCATCTGCCGTTGCGGCAACAAAGTCATCATAAAACGTATTGATGACCAATGGTTCATCCGCTACTCCGACCCTGAATTAACCGAACGCAGTAAAGAACAAGCCAAAGAAATGCATATTTATCCGCAAGAATATCATGACAACTTGCCAAAAGTATTAGACTGGTTCGGCGACCGTGCCTGCGCACGACTAGGCAACTGGCTTGGCAGTAAACTCCCTTTCGACGACAAATGGACGATTGAACCAATTAGTGATTCTACATTATATCCCGCATATTACATCGTTTCAAAATTCATTAATAATAAAACCCTAACCACAGAAGAACTCACTGAAGAATTTTTTGACTACGTCTTCCTTGGCAAAATCAATGGCAAAGAAAAAGAATCATCAACAAAATTCGAAACCTGGAAACAAGTTCGAGAAGAATTTCAATATTTCTATCCGTTAGACATTAATCTTGGTGGCAAAGAACACAAAACCGTCCACTTCCCTGTATTCTTAATGAATCACGTTGCCATCATGCCTGAAGAAAAATGGCCTCACGGCATCTTTGTAAATTGGTGGGTCACAGGTAAAGGCAGTAAAATATCCAAATCCAAAGGCGGTGCCGAACCTATTCCAGCGGCAATCGAAAAATACGGTGTCGACGCTATGCGTTTGTATTATGCACACATAGGTTCACCACATATCGACGTCGTCTGGACCGAAGACATCGTTCTAAATTACAAAAACGCATTAGAACGCATCTATACTCTCATCGAATCACTAACATCCACCATCACTTTAAACACATCAGCAAATACACCCACAACCACATCACCACTAACTCCCAATAATAATAATAATAACAATTCAAAATCAATCGACACCTGGCTCATCTCAAAAGCCCACCAACACCTCAAACAGATCGCCCACAGTCTGAAAGAATATGACCTGCGTGAACTTGCCACCCACGTCTACTTCACCATGTATGATGACCTCCGTTGGTACCAACGTCGCGGTGGAAACCATCATAAAACCATCCAGCAATATCTTCATATTTGGTCAATTGTAATGAACCCTATCACCCCGCACCTCAGCGAAGAAATCCACAGCCTTCTCAATACGAATACCGCTCATCTTGCAACTACTTCTCACTGGCCAAAATGCGAAGAACAAAAAATATCACTGAAAGCCGACGCCGCAGAACAACTCATCAACACGACAATGGAATGTATGCGCAATGTCTTAAAATTAGCAAAAATAGCACAGCCAAAAAAATATACTTTATTCATCGCCGAATCCTGGCTCTACGAACTCTACCTCATCCTCAGTAAAGAAATAAAAGTCACACATAACATCGGCGAAATCATCAAAAAAGTACTCGAACACGAACAACTCGCCAAACAATCAAAAGACCTCGCCAAAATAATTCAAGCCCTACTTAAAGACCCATCAAAACTCCCCTCTCTGATAACTTCACAACAAGAAGAACTTATCGCAATAACAGACGCCAAAGAATTTCTAGAACAAGAATTCAACTGCAAAATTGACATCATCCTCGCAGAAAGCTCCACCCTGCCCAAAGCCAAATCCGCCCTGCCAGGGAAGATCGGAATTGTAGTAGAATAGAAAATCGAACGAAACATCGCTTTAAAAACATTCTCGTTCTCTAAAATCAGCTATCAAAATACCAAGAACTACTTCAAATCTGTACCGTCGTTCTATCATGAAACATCTTCTGCTTAAGAGTATCAGAAAACACATCAAAATTATCATCTAATCCCAAAGACATAGAGACAGACGTAGAACGCAGCACATTTTTTCTCCCATCTAACACTTTTTCTGCTTCCTCAACAAAATAATCTAACGAGCGATCTTTAGGTTCACGTGCAAACATCCGGCATATACCTTCAATTAAATCAGAATTATAAGTAGAACAATCTTTCAAAGTATCACGTAATCCCTCACGTTGACCAAAAGTAAATTTCGCACCTAACGCATCAGATAAAAAAGGCATTTTCCCCGTCATCAACAAAAACAACGAACAACCTAACGACCAAATATCACTCTGTTCCGTAACCGCATTACGCAAAATAATTTCAGGCGACATATATCCTGGTGTTCCTGAAAACATCGAACCATTATCTTTTTTAAGCAATAAAACAATATCATGCAATAAAGAAACATCTGTTAACCCTTTTGCAACCCGCATCGAATTTCCAAAATCGATCAAATACGACTGCCCTTTCCCAGAAACACCACTACTACTACCGCTCCCCGCAACACCATCCTCGCCATTATTACTTTTGTCCCCTTTTTCACTTTCATAAAAATGATTATACACAATATTTCCTAACTTCACATCCCGATGTACAATATGCTTCTCCTGACCTAAATATTTTAATGCTTTAGCAATATCATACCCAATTTTAACTATATCCTGAGGTTTCAATTTTTCTTCACGAGAAGATTTATCTGAACATAAATAATCTAAAGAATATCCTGGAACTTTTGTCATAATTGTACGCACACATAACTGCCCATCAAGTAAAAAGAACTCCCTATCTGCGGTAACAGCAACACCTTTATCAGTTGTATATAACACATCTTCAACCACTTGTTGAAAATATTCGGCACCTTTCACCGCACGTAAATTTTGATATTCATACACCGCATGTTTCAATGCATAAAAATCCGGATGCATTAATGAATGCACATCAACATGAGAACTTCCTTTTCTTTTAAATATAATTGTACCCCAGGCTACATCATCCTCATACATCACATTTTCCAACGGCACAATTCCTTTTTGGGGATAATGATGAATATGTTCTTGTGTAATTAAATTCACTTTCTGCACAACCATTCCCCTTCCATCCCTCATCCGTTCCTCATACACAACCCCCATACCCCCAGAACCAATACATTTCTTTTCAGCATACTTGAAACGTGAATCGACAGCTTGCGCTACTGACGCCCGTTCGAGCCGTTCACGTAATGTTAATATAGTCATAAGAACCTCAACCCAAAAAGCATATAAAATATATACTTTTTGATAATAATCATAAAATAGTCTTCCTATTTATAAACATTCCCCTTGAAAAAGCCAAGAAAACAACCATTTTAAACCCCAATATTACCTCTTTTTCAAAAAAACATTAAAAAAAAGTCAACCACAAGTATTAAATATCCTTTAACTTTAACATAAAGCATGAATTGGACAAAATTATTATATATCTTAATCATTGTTTTAATCTACATTCCGATGGTTTTTTTGGGAGCTAACGTCTTCTTTCCCGAATATACCGGAACAAATTCTTATTACAAGCCAACTATCGATTGTTATTCTAAGTTTCCCACCATGGATGCTTCCAAAGCCACTGAAGCTCAATGGACAATAATAACCGAAAAACAACAGAAATGTCAAGAACAACAAAATCTTGCTCAAACACAATGGGAATCTAAAAAACAAGCTTACGATGGACAAAAATATGTATTCATTTCTTTGTTCAACTTAATTGTTCTAGGATTGGCTTTATTCCTACCAACATTACAAGACAGTGTTACCATGGGATTATTCTTAGGCAGCATTGGTGCTACTTTTGGCGCTACCCTCGGCTACTTTGAAACTAGAAGTAAAATCGGCTTCATTGTCTTAGTCATCACCTTCTTCTTAACATTATACTTCATCAACAGAAAAAAAGACACATTTGTTGACTGGAAAGAAAAGAGATAAACCCATGAATCTGCAATCTATAAACCCATTTAATTGGCTGCAAACAACAAAAGCTCAACTTCTCTTTTATGCGCCGCATCCTTATAACAAAATACTTGCAACATTTACTCTTAAAGAAGAAACAATAAGTATTGGTCGTGTAACAGAATTGCCAGTACAGAACGGTATTTTGGTTGTTAAAGAAAGAGCCAATATCATGATTGCAAACCAACCCGCATCATCTAAGATCTCAAGACAACACGCTACACTTAGTTGGGATGCTGGACTAAAAAAATATAAATTTGAAGACCATTCCAAATTTGGAAGTAAAATAAACTCAAAATATACTCATCATGATGATAACCTAGTATTAAACAATAAAGATATAATCGATATCCAAGGACTCCGCTTTCAAATATTATAT
>CAYSCV010000072.1:0-7106 GCA_964429715.1 uncultured Methanosarcinales archaeon | reverse complement strand
ATTCAATTTGCAAAACTACGGCAGCCCCTACCTTCTCGGCGCTGAAAAAACTCTTTCGCTGCGGCTCAAGCCCCGCTGCGCTCTCCCTTCGCTCCCTCGCTATTTGATAACGAAATATTACTCTCGTCGCTACGGTCGGGTCGGCAAACAGCAACTATGCGGAAAGTCCCTCAGCTCGGGACATTTCCCAAATTCAATTTCAGCTCTGTTTCACCAGGGGATTTTTTCGATGGCAAAAACTTCGCCTAATTCCATACGTTAATTGCAATTATTTTTTTGTTCTCGAAAGCTTTTTAAGTATGCTATCCCTTTGGTATTTTAGGACTTTAGAATTCGTTGGCTATCTTGGAGGATTTTTAATCGCTATCGCATTGGCACCGCAGTTAATCAAAACATGGAAGACTAAATCCTCTAAAGATTTATCCTTATTGTGGACAACAACCTCTTTGATTGGACTCATATTGTATGGAGTATATGCTGCTTTAAATGCTGTCTATCCTTTATTGACATTTGCCATAATAGAATCGATAATGATCATTATTTTGATAATCCTCAAGATAAAATTTGATACAACAAAAAACTAACTTATCTTCTTCAAAAATATCAACAAACCTTCAATCAATCAAATAAATCCCTTCGAGCGCCTTCATAATAATCCCTTGACAATTTGTGATCCGATTCAACAACTGATAGTGAGTCGTCGCTTTCTTCACTTGCCCCAATCTATCTAATATCTGCATATAAATTCGTATCAAATCTCCCTCTTGCAAATTTATCAGCTCCAGCACATCAAAAAAACTCTTTCCATGATAAATTGGGTGAATTAACACTGTCATCTGATCTAACGTTAAAAACTTTTTTTCCATATGTAAATAATCGCTTGCATGCAGCACTTTATGCAATTTCGTTAACGATTCGTCTTTAAACCCTTTCTCAAACTTATGCATCTCCCGCTCCTCATACACTAAACACGATAACACAAGCATTATTTGATACTCATCTAAACTCTGCCAGACATCTGTTGCAAAAATCTCTCCCGTCGTAATCTCATCGGCAAAAATCTTCGCTGCAAACCGTCCTTTATCTGTCAACTTCTTATCCTCGCTATATCCAAACTTCTCCAGCCTGCGCACAATGCTATCATAGCGAGCTAAAATCAATTTGGTCGGAATTTTATCATACTTCTCCCCAAACTTTTGATACGAAAAAAAACTCAACCGCAATATTTTCTCAATCTGCACCGGAGTCTTCAACTCAATCAAATTTAACACCGTATTAATCGACAACTTAAACTGTGATTGAATTGGCTCCACATCCTTGTCTGTTAAATTCTGTAGTTCTTTATATCGAAACGTCTGCCGATAAATCATACTCACCACATGCCCGATCGTATCAATTCCCCGCCTTCCCGCTCTTCCCGCAATCTGAAAATACTCCTTCGTATTCAACATCCGAAAACTTCGCCCATCATACTTACGCAAATTATCAAAACAAACCGTTTTTGCCGGCATATTAATTCCAACCGCAAACGTTTCTGTGGTATATAACACTTTAATCATTCCCTTCGCAAATAATTCTTCTACCACTTCTTTGATAATTGGTAATAATCCTGCATGATGAAACGCAATTCCTTGTGCAATCGTCTCTCGTATCGCTCGCGTAGAAGATAACTTATTAATTTCTGGTGGCGCCCCCTCCATTTTTTTCACAAAATACTCCACACATTTCGTATCGCGCGCAAAAATATTCTTCTTAGTCAATTCCAGTGCTTTCATCTGACAATCTTTTCGTGAAAACGTAAAAAAGAAACACGGCAGCTTATCTGCACCTAAATCCAAAATAAGATTAACATGATTCGGCTCAGGTATTCTCTCCTTCTGCCCTCTCCCTCTTCCTCCTCCCACCACTGCGTGATACGACGGCACTTCACACGCCTCTTTAATCTTCTCAAGCGAAGTAATCCCTAACTCATAATCATAAAACCTATGCTGCAGTGGCACATTTCGTTTTTCCGTCACAACAGTCTTCACTTGATGCTTTTTAATCGCTTGAATCCATCTGCTAAATTCTGCCGCATTGGGAATCGTTGCTGATAAACATAAAAATCGTATTTTCTCAGAACTATAAATAATCGACTCCTCCCACACATATCCTCGTTCCGGATCATTGATATAATGCACTTCATCAAAAATCACATACGCAATATTATTCAGATCCGCATCATTGCTCACCGCCATATTGCGATAAATCTCTGTTGTCATGATCACAATTTTCGCTTCTGGATTAATCACAATATCTCCTGTCATCAATCCTACATGTGTCTCTCCATATTCCTGGCAGAAATCTTTATACTTCTGATTAGAAAGCGCTTTGATCGGCGCCGTATACACAATCCTCTTTGGATCATTCTTATGCTTCTCAATGATATAATCTGCAATCAACGTCTTCCCGCTTCCCGTTGGCGCGGAAACCACCACTGAAAAATTTTGTTCTATCGCCTCAATCGCTTGCTCTTGAAACGGATCTAATGTAAAATTCTTAAATTTCATATAATTATTGCCTTTGCTAACGCTCATCAAAGACAACTCACCTCTACAATCTACTCTTATACAAACACAATGTTTATAAAACCTCCTTCTTTAATATACGTATCCCATGGTCGATATAAAAAGCGGTGCCGATGTCAATACAGATGAAGTAATTTCTTTTTTTGAACTCATTGCCACCCTTACCGCTCAAGAAAAAGCCATCATCCATGATTTACCTGACCATTTTCGTCGTACTATCCTTCATTTAAAAAAAACGACTTTGCTTAGCAACGCCTTACAAAAAATAATAAAACAAAAATCATGGACGAACGAACAACGCGCTGAAATTTCTTCACTAATCGCTCAAACTTTAGCTGATCTTGATCCAAAACAAGGCATTATCACAACCGAAGTGTATCAAGAATATGGTATCTCTAATTATCGCCCTTTACTCATTAAAGAAAAAGAAATACTTCAAAAAGCAGATTATTTAACTCTTGATCGTTTCACATACCTCTCAAAAGTATCACACTATCGGTCTCGATCATCCCAATTAAAGAAAAATATCAACGCCATTTCTCAACGTCTCAACCAGATTCATAAGCGAGAGAAAATTGCGTTATCCCTTGACACCCACATTGAAAATCTACTTAACACCTTTCGTCAACTGCTCCAATTCTATCAAAGTATTATCATTCAAGAAAAAGAAATCCTAACGGAATTACGAACGTACGAAACAAAAGAAAATATTACCAATTCTATTCCCCAATTACGTACCCTCACAGACAGATTTAGCGAAGAAACACGCCAACTCAAAAAAATCCAGCATCGTATCAAAGACGAATTTTATATTCCTTTCCAAAAATATAATGATGAAAAAGTCACTTCTCTTGATATCATCAATAATCTCCTCGATCAAAAACCTCAGAAATGGTATCATTCACTTGGCTTCAAACGTCCAATAATTAATCTCAAAGAAGTACTGCTTGAATATCATACCCTGACTAGTCCTGAAGAAGTCTTAGATTTTTTCACCCAACTAGAACACATCCCTCAATTTCTTGATGCCCAAGTGATTTATTTCATCAAAGACACAAAACCAAAAGTTATTGAAAAAATGCGTTCTCTGCGTAAAGACTTTGAACGCGCATTATGGGAGAAACGCTTTGACTCATTAACCGGTGCATATACGAAACAAATTTTCTTTGAAGAATTTCACAAATTATCTTTTCAGTACGAACGTACCAAACAACAATTTTCTCTTCTTATTTTCGACATTGACCATTTTAAACACTTCAATGATACATATGGTCATGGCATGGGTGATAAAATTTTGCAAGGGATGGCCAAAACTATCATGCGTCACATTCGTAAAACAGATTTATTTATTCGTTATGGTGGTGAAGAATTTATCTTACTTCTGCCTAACACTGATAAATCTCATGCGTTTATCATCGCCAATAAATTACGCGAACTACTCCCTCTTGAAAACCCTCAACCCCTCAATCCTAAAACTCAGATGCCTCTAACCGCTTCCATTGGTATTTCCACCTTTCCAGACGATTGCAAAAATAACCCTTCTCCTCAAGAATTATTTGATAAAGCAGATCATGCTCTCTATGCTGCTAAAGAAACCGGCCGAAACCGTGTCGTAAGTGCGTAAATTTTCTCTTTAAAACCTCTTCATTTTTTCCTCTAAAATATTTTAATCATTTCCCCTAAAAAATCCTAAACCTTTTTAAACATCCTTCCATTCCCAAACAGAATGTCATTTGAAAAACTTGGCTTAAAATGCGGCATCGAAATCCATCAGCAATTAGAAGGCAAGAAACTATTCTGCAACTGCCCAACTCTTATGCGTGACGACCAGCCTGATTTTCAAATTACACGCGTATTACGCGCATCTGCGGGAGAAAGTGGCGAAATTGACATCGCTGCTAAAGAAGAACAACTCAAACAAAAAATTTTTATCTACCAAGGCTATCACAACACCACCTGTTTGGTCGAAACCGATTCCGAACCCCCTCATCCTCTCAATCAAGATGCATTATATACTGTCCTTCAATTCTCCAAACTAGTAGACTCAGATATCATCCCTATTGTCCAAGTCATGCGTAAAACTGTTATCGACGGTTCCAACACCTCTGGTTTCCAACGCACCGCATTAGTAGCAAGAAACGGCCTCATTCACACCTCCGAAGGCGATGTTCGTATCACTGGCATAAACATCGAAGAAGACGCCTGTAAAATCATTGAAGAAAAAGGGGATGAAAAAATCTATCGCTTAGATCGTTTAGGCATCCCTTTAATTGAAATTGGTACTGCTCCTGATATTAAAACTCCGCAGCAATGCTTGGAATCCGCCAAAAAAATCGGCCTCCTCCTTCGCTCCCTGCCTGGCGTTAAACGTGGTCTTGGCACCATTCGTCAAGACGTCAATGTCTCCATTATCGGAGGCACACGCGTCGAAATCAAAGGCGCACAAGAACTTCGCCTCTTACCTTTGTACGTCGAATTAGAAGCCAAACGCCAAGAAGAATTATTAAAAATACGCAGCGAATTAAAAGATGCCAACATCAAACTCAACCCTCTCGAGATTATCGATATAACCGGATTATTTCTCAAATCACAAGCCAAAATAATTCAAAAAACAATCGAAAAAAACGGAAAAATACTTGCCATTCGCATAAATTGGTTCGGCGGTTTTCTCGGTAGAGAATTGGTTCCAAATTATCGCATAGGTACAGAACTCTCCGGCCGCGCAAAAATAAAAGCTGGTGTTGGCGGCATTTTCCATTCCGATGAATTACCAAACTACGGCATCACCGCTGAAGAAGTCGGCGTCATCCAACGAAAATTAAATTGCAATGATAAAGACGCATTTATCTTAGTTGCTGATCAAGAATCAAAATCCCAGCATGCCCTTAAAGCGGTATACGAACGTTTACAAGCATTATGGCTTGGCGTTCCTAAAGAAGTACGCAAAGCCAATCCCGACGGCACCTCATCCTATATGCGCCCCATGCCCGGCGCTGCGCGAATGTATCCTGAAACTGACATCCCGTTAGTAAAACCAAATCTGAAAAATATCACTATTCCTGAGACACTTGAAGAAAAAGCGCAGCGCTACCAACAACAATTTAATCTCAGCAAAGATTTAGCCGAATTCATCGCTAAATCCGATAATATGCTCTTATTTGAAGAACTCATCGCAAAATATCCTCTCCTGAAACCTGCGTTCATTGCAGAAACATTAACATCAACACCATTTGAATTAAAACGAAAATACAATGCTGACCCTGACCTCCTCACTGAAAATAATTTTCGCGATCTCTTCCTCTACCTTTCTCAAGACAAGATCCATAAAGACATAGTCTTAGACGTATTGTTAGACATGACTAAAAGAACATTCAACATCCAAAAATACGCCCGCCTCTCAACCGAAGAACTCCACGAAGGCATCACTCAAGTCATCCAACAGAACCCAAACGCCCCCTTCTCAGCTCTAATGGGTCTCTGCATAAAAAAATTCCAAGGCAAAGCCTCTGGTCAGTTTATCTCAGAAGAATTAAAACGTATCCAAGAGAAAGGACATAAAAATTAATCTTTTCATTTTCATCCCAAAAAATAAATGGCAAATTATACAATTCTCGACTGCTACACCGATGAAGCCTCAGGTCTTGGTGTACCCCCCTATCTAGGTACCTATCCTCGTTACATCTACGGCCAATTAAAAACAGAAGGACATCACGTATCATATATCACCATCGACGACCTCCGTTTGTGGAAAAAATTTGCCGGGAAAAAAAGAATTCCAACGGAAAAAGAAAAAACCAGTATTCTCACCTATAACCTCACAACCAATGACCTTAACAAAATCATCCCCCTAACAGATATTCTCCTTGTCATTCTCGGCGTCCATGTACCAGGAAAATATCTCACTGCTCTACCCGGGACATTACATGAAGTCATCCCTCTGATAAAAGATCTACATATGCCAAAAATTCTCACGGGGCCAGCTATCTTCGGCACCCAATTAGAAGGCGGAAAGTTCTTCGAAAAAGAAGATCTCTCTATATTCACAGAAGTCAAAGACTACACCACCGATTTCACCCAACTCCAATCATTTTTTCTTGCCGGAGTTGAAATCCTCACCCAAATTCCCAATCGCAGAGTAATTGAAATAGAAACAGGAAGAGGCTGCAACGTCGGCAAATGCAGTTTTTGCACCGAACCAATCAAAAGTAAATTTATCAATAGAAAAATGGAAGATGTTCTTGCCGAAGTCCAAGCATATTACAAAGTCGGGGCTCGTTTCTTTCGCCTAGGAAAACAAGCCGATTTCTACGCTTGCGATAGACCAATTGAACTGCTCCAAAAAATCAACCAATCTTGTCCTGGCATTGAAGTATTACATATTGATAACGTCAACCCTAATTCCGTTGTAGCCAAAAGTGGGGAAGAAATCACCAAAGCCATTGTAAAATATTGCACTCCTGGAAATATCGCCGCGTTTGGTGTCGAAAGTTTTGATCCCGTCGTTGTCAAAACCAATCTGCTCAACACCATGCCTATAAT
>CAYSCV010000071.1:0-7208 GCA_964429715.1 uncultured Methanosarcinales archaeon | reverse complement strand
CACCGACATAGTAAATGTGTTAAATAATCGTTTATGCACACATTTACTATTAGTAACTGTGAACAAATATTAATGAATAATTCACAGTTACTCTAGGTGCAAAAATAAGATTAAAATTGCGCCACAAGAAATGTGAAAAAATATCACATTTCTGTGCAGAAAAGTGATAGTTTTCACTTTTCTTGCATTGCAAAGGTTGCTCGCGGCAACTTCGGAACTTGCTGTAAAGCAAGTCACGAACGCTAGTGACTTGACCGCAGCCAGTGGCGAGGACTCTGAAACGCATTGAGGAGACAATAGCGACAGAATCTCTTAGAGAACATGGAAATCTATGATTTCCTGTGCAGAAATAGGTATTCTCCTATTTCTTCAGTTTGAGTAAAAGAGATAATTATTCAAACTTCTCTATAACAAACATGCAGAAAGCCACTTAAAAAAGTTTGAATAATTACTATTTTTTACTCAAATTATTCTAATACCTTCTGCAAATCTAACTCTTCTTGGCGAGTTTTCGTTACACTTTTGTTGATTGCGATGCTTTTTTCAGATTTTCAATTAATTTATCTGTCGCATCATTCACTGCCTGCTCTGTTTTTGTCCCTGTACAGACAATTTTTCCATTACTAAACAGCAAAAATGTCGCATTTGTCCCTTTTAACTTATGTACTAACCCCGGAAACTGCTCTGGTTCATATTCTGTATTCGGCAATTTGAGACCTAACACATTTAAGTTCAAATCCATGCCGATACTGCCCGATGCCACAATATTTTGTACGGTAATTTCCGGCTTAATTGTTACATTTATATCTAATCGTTTAAGACTTTTAATGATGCTTTGGATACTCTTATCTACATCTTCCAATGTCCGTGCTCCTGTACATACTACTTTTCCACTTGAAAAGATCAATGCCGACGTTTTTGGTTCTTTAATTCGTAGTACTAACCCTGGAAACTGTTCAGGGTTATATTCAGTATTTGGCAGCGTTGCCGCCATCTTTTCTAACGGAATTTCTTTCTCCAATGCGGTAGAAACAACTATATTCACAATTCGAATACTTTTTTTAGCTTCTTTAACTTCCTTTTTTGCCATAAGTAATCCCCCTATAAATTTTATCTTAGTATATAAAGCTTTAAAAAGCAGGCAAGAGTATTTAAATATTACCTTTATAAATAGATATTTACTCAAAAAGTATATAGTATATATATACTTTTTTCCAAACACAAACACCTCTAAATCCTCAATTTCCCGTGGAACCGCGACGCTAAACCTACACTTTAGAAGCTATTTTTGAGAACAAGCTTTTTAAATAGCCTCTTAACTAACTCTATTATGTATACCCACCTCATCATTCGCTATGGAGAATTGTTTTTAAAAGGCAAAAATCGCCACTTTTTCGAACAAAAACTGCTTAAAAACATCCAAAAACAACTCCCCAATCAAGAAATCTTCACTCCTCATGGTCGTCTAGTCATGAATTATTTTGATCAACACCAGTCAATACGCAAAATATTTGGTTTAGTTTCGTATTCTCCTGCAATAAAAGTAGAAAAAGACATTCTTAAAATTCAACAAGCTGTTATTCCTTTATTAAACCGCAAAACCGGCACCTTTCGCGTAGATACTTCTCGCGCTGATAAACGCTTTTCCCTCACCTCCCCTCAACTCAATCAATCTATTGGTGAATACATTGAAAACCATACTCCTCTTACGTTCTCTTTAAAGCAAGCTCAACACCTCATCTCCATTGAAATTAACCATGATGCGGCCTATATCTTCACCGAAACGATTTCGTGTGCCGGCGGCTTGCCTGTCGGCGTCGAAGGCACTGTCATTACATTAATCGAAAACCAGGCCTCTCTCCTTGCCGCAATATTACTGATGAAACGCGGCTGTGATATCCTTCCGCTCGCTTTCACCAATCAAGACATTTCATTGTTACTAAAATACAGCCCAAAGCCCATAGAATTACGAAAAGTGCACTCATTTCAAGAAATCGAACAGCTTCTCCCCAATAAAATCCTTGTCAGCGGTCAGACATTTGATAACTATAAAAGATACGACCCCTCTCTTGTCATCATTCGTCCTTTAATCGCCTACAACGACCAACAAGTCCAAGAACAATTAGATTATTTTAAGAATTTGTGAAAAATCTATCTTTTCAAGAACAGATGAGCATATAAACAATATTTCATTATTTTATCTCATGTCCTCCATTGACACTTTTATAGACATTCCCCCTTTATGTTCTAACTAGCTCTCACCAAATTCTCACTCACAATCACCTCCGTGCCAAACCCAAAAAAGAATAATCATTTTCTTTCAATTTCCCACCCACTTCGAATACAACGACAACGCCTCTTCTTCTGTTTTCGCTTTAATCAACACTCTTCCATCTGCAAATAAAGTAATATTCCTGAAATGCAACACTTCCTTTTCATCAACAACTTTTCCTACTTTCTCCCATAATCGTTTCATCTGCGCCAAATCTTTCTTCTTTCCTTGTATCTGATATCTCCCCGTCGCACAAAACTTCAACACCAATTCCCCTCTCTCCCCTTTCAAATAAGTATACTTCTCATTGCAAGTAGCACAATCTTTTTTCCTCTTCACAATAATTGTCTGCAATGCCGGCTTCCACACATCATAATAATACAACTCCGATTCCACTCTCTTACCAACAATCAACTTCATTACTTCTGCAACTTGCAACGCCGCAATAGAATAAGTAAGTACATTTAACACCCCTACCGTTTCACACGTCTCAAGCGACGCCTCATTCAAAAAACATCGCAAACATGGCCCGTTGGGCAATATGCTCATCACATACCCTTCCGTTTTAATCGCCGCCGCATACACCCATCTCCTCTTCTCTTTTCGACAATACTCATTAATCAAAAACCGAGTCTTCAAATTATCCGTACAATCTAACACCACATCGCACTCTTTCAACAAATCAATATTTTTATAATCCAACTGCACCGCTTTCACATCAATTCGCACATTCGAATTAATCAATTGCAATCTCTCTTTAGCCACAACCGCTTTACTCTTCCCTACATCTTGTTCAGTATACAATGCCTGCCGCTGCAAATTCGATTCTTCAATCACATCCCGATCAATTAAGCACAACTCTCCCACTCCCGCCCGCACCAACAACTCCGCCGCGACACTCCCAAGCGCTCCCACTCCTACAATTCCCACAACCGCAAGTTCAATCTTCTTCTGCCCTTTCACTCCAATCTCTGGTAAAATCACTTGTCGGCTATATCTCTCTATTGTATTCGCTATCGCAATCATACTCTCACCTGTGCTAAACTATTTTTGATCTTGCACGCATTACAAACATCTTGATGCGCCGGCTCGCCACACTGCGCACAAGTCTTAACCTCTTCCCTTCCTTCAACCGCCTGTTCTTTCAACAACGGCAATATTGCGAGAAACGAATTGATAATCCCCTGCTTAATCCCCTTGTAATTCTGCTCCGCATCATTCAACATCGTTTGAATATACGACCGCAATCCTTGGTTCGAATACGGACACTCCTTAAATTCCACTTGAAACCCTTTCAACAACGCATACAACCGCGTCTCTTTCTCCGTACAAAAATATAACGGCTTCACTCGTTGCGCAAAAAGCTTGTGTTCCTGCACTCCCGTAATTGGCCCTAAATGCGCCGCCAAATCCGTATTCGCTTTAAACATATTCATCATAATCGCCTGCGCTTCATCATCTAAATTATGCCCTGTAATTACTTTCGTTGCCCCATATTTTCGCGCATATTTATTTAACAAATATCGTCGCCACACCCCACAAATGTTGCACGGCTTCTTTTTTGTTCCTTTGTTAATAATCGGAAACGCCTCATCCAATGTATAATTAAATTCTTGCTTTGCTTCCACAATCTGCAACGTAATAGTATGTTCCTCACAGAACGTTCGCAAATCAACCAATGTCTTCGCCCGATAATGCTCAATCCCCTCATCAATTGCTAGCGCAAACAACGTATCCATTGGAATATTTCGAAACTCTAAATATTTTTTAGTTAAATACAACACCGTCAACGAATCTTTCCCCCCTGATGCCGCTACACACAACTTATCATTCTTATCAATCAAATTATATTTGCTAATAGTCTTAAACACTTTATCTTCAAAATAATTGATAAAATGTATCTTACACAGTGCTCCGTGTTGTAACACTATTACTGGCTTGTTATCACAGTACAAACACCCCATTTTATCCACCTGAAATCACACTAAGCAGTTTTATTTCATCTTTATCAGAAAGTAGTTCATCTTCTGTAATCACTTCATTCTTACGCACCACCAGCACTGTTTCCAAATTAATTTGCAATTGCCGTAGAAGTTCCTTTACCGTTTTCCCTTTGAAATAAATAATTTCTGTCCTATTCGTACGCTCTTGTATTACTGTAATCTTCATTGTCCCTCTTCGTCTCCTAATGAGCCAAAGTATACTCCATTTCCAGCCCTATTTTATAAAAGTTTCCTCGGAAAAGTAGTGATATTGTAGAAAAGCTTTTAATCACTCCTCACATTCCCAGATGTATGATTAATATAATCCTCACCAAACCTAATCTGGCCATAGAACAACTCAGCACCCGCTTAGGCTTCGACAAAACATTATTTCTCGAACGCGACCTTATCTTACTCGAAGGCGACAACAAAAAAGAAATTCTCCAAGCAATCGATCGCGCCCACAACAAAAAACTACTTGTCATCTACAGCGCCGCATCTGAAGACATGCTCCGCTTCATCATCGAAAAAACTTATGTAGACATCATCATCGGCATGGAACACATCTTTGAAAAAGACAGCCTCCATTTCATTCGCGGTGGACTAGATCAAATCCTCTGCACATTTGCTAAAGATAAACACAAAACTTTTGGTTTTTCATTTGCCGATATAATACAAAGCTCAGACCGCCCAAGACTACTTCGCCGCATCATGTTCAACTTATATTTATGTAAAAAGTATAAAGTACCCATTCTCTTCAACAACTTCAGTACCGACATCCAAGAAATGCGCAGTGCTAAAGATTTGGCGGCAATGGAAAGAGTGCTGAGAAAGAGGTGAATAACTCTTCTTTTTGATACTGCGCATTATTTCTGCTTTGATTTTGCTATAATTTCCTCTTCGCCAGTTCGTTCTACTATCTCTAATGCAGCCATATACTTTTCATTTTTGTGATGTATTTTAGTAAATGTATAATATTCTTCTAATTTTAGCACTTTTTTTAAGAGGGCAAATGTCAAGATGTGGTTTAGAGTTATTTTATTTCCCATCTTATACTCATTTTTTAACTTTTCATAATATCTTGTTTTTGACAGAGGACGCTGGATATGATGGCACAGTTCATGGAGTATATTATAGAGTACAATCTCTAAAGAGTGTGGTGTTGCTATATAACCCTCCCATTTATCTAAAATAACTGTAATGGGATCAGAAAACGCCATCAGTTTCATTTTTTTATGCCAATTTGGAATGATATACACCACAATTTCTTCCGTATGCCATGGCAATCCTAATTGTTGCGAAATTAATTCGACTATGGCTGGATATTTTTGTTCTAATTCCATTACAATGGATGGGATAATCTGGTTGACTCGTTTTTTTCGTTGTGCGAAATATTCTCTTTCCGCTTTTTGTTCGCCATTGACAAATAAATATATTTTTTGGTCATACACGGAAGAATAGCGGATAGTAAGTTTAACCATTTATCTAAGATAAAAAACAACTATTTAAGGCTATCGCCATCACCCAAAATATCAGCGGAACGACCCTATGACATTGTTTCCAATGGCGATAGTTGGCAGGAGTGTAAAGCAGAATGGGAACTTCCTCTTCCAGTTGCAGGTAACACCGCCGCCATCGCTCATGGCTTCTCCTGCTACAAAGAAGGGAAGAAGTGGAATCTGACAGAAAGATAAAACTCCACCTAAAATTTTATAAATAGACTTATATTTAAAGAAAAATATGACCCAAGCCACTGCCCAAATTCCCTCAGACTTAACTTCCGAAGTTAATTTCATCGTTCAAGAATTTGGCTTTCAAAATAAAGAAGAATTTGTTCAAGAAGCCATCCGTGACAAAGTTCTAGAATTACGCAAACTTCGTTTTTTTTCCATTACTGATACTATAGCCGCTCATCTAAAGAAAAAAAGGATCTCAGAACAAGAAATCCTCCAACACTTTGAAACCGTACGCTCTAAATGAAACTGACCCTTATTGTAGATGCAAATCCAATTATCTCCGCTTTATTAGGTGGATTTTCTCGTCAAATTCTCTTCAACCACAATTTCAACTTCATTACCACTTACTATAGAGAACTTTGCAAAAAGCAATTTGTAAATCTGAGTTAGCATCGACAGGTGCTCAGATAAGCTTAAAATTGCGCCGTTGCAAAGTCTCTTAGAGAAGTTTGAGTAAAAATATCAATTATTCAAACTTCTCTATACTCTTAATGAAGTGCGAAAATATATTCCCTACATTGCCAAGAAAGCAGACGTTTCGGAAGAATATATCTTATCTGCATTAGAACTTATACCTTTAAAAATATATCAAAAAGCAGAATATTCTTTATTCATTCCAAAAGCAAAAGTGCTCATCACCGATCAAAAAGATGTCGACATCTTAGCGTTGGCATTGAAATTTGATTACCCCTTGTGGAGCAACGACCTTCATTTTGAAAATATACTGGGGATTAAATTGATGAAAACAAAAGATTTTGTGTGAACTTCTTCAAAAGAAATGATACAATGGGCAAAAAAGAAGATATCATAATCGGACTTAAAAAGTTTAAACAGCATATATCTGCTGAGATTACAGTAGATAATTTTGTTTTTTTTGGTTCTAGAGCAAGAGGCAATTTCCATAAAGATAGCGACATTGATTTACTTATTGTTTCTAAAGATTTTAAACATATCAAATTTTTTAAAAGAGCGGTTAAATTATACGATCATTGGAAATTAGATTATCCAGTTGATTTCTTATGTTTAACACCCGAAGAATTCAAACTAAAGCAAAAACAGGTCGGAATAATTCAGGATGCGGTCAAAGAGGGAATTGTTTGTTAACTGAGATTTATCCAATTTTCTCATTTCCACTCCGCCCCTAATGTTGGCATCCCCTTCCGCATCTTCACCCTCAAAAAACCCAGTCAAGAACCCTATGACCTTGTTTCCAATGGT
>CAYSCV010000070.1:0-7222 GCA_964429715.1 uncultured Methanosarcinales archaeon | reverse complement strand
TCTTCACCACCACAATAGGCTTTATACGCACTTTCAGGATCTAAGCCAGGATAAGCTTTTTGGGCGGTTTGGCGTAATTCTGCTTTAATTTCTTCGTTGGTTGGACCATGCATGGAAGTCCACAATTTATTTGTCATGATCTCAGTTTTAACTACTTGGGCGCGTTTGGCATACTCGTTTTGAGAAATGGGTTCAATTGCAAGAGCGGTGGTGATGCGTTTAGTTTCACGAGGTAATTTGTAATCAACCGCTTCACGATTTTTGACAAAGCCGTAGCCTTGATCGCCGGGGCGAATATGACTGTAATCTAATTGAACGGGCTGCAGGTGGAATTGGCGGATGCTTTCTTCGAGGCGTTCGGTTGTTGGTTGGTAGTATGATACAGAATTACCAAATAATTCTACTACTTTTTTTTCGATGCCGCGCAGATGTAATATTTCGTTGATTTGTTCAAATGTGTATCGCTTTAAACTTTGATCTGCACGCCAGCCAGATGTATCTGCTACGCGAACAAAAGAAGTTTTTTGGTCTTTATATAATAATGGAACGGTCCAGATGTTTGACTGTTGATTTTTTCTGTATTGCGATGTGAAGTCAGTAATTGGTGCATAACAATTGGCAAGAAGAAGTTCTATTGATTTTGGTTGAGAGGATACCCAACTGTTTTCTGTACAGGAGAGAGAGCGGTCTGTGGCGTTGTTAATATGGTACATACTGGAGGCTTCGAGTAGGTTGGTGATGTATTGAATTGCTTGGTTTTTTTGTGGTTGGGTTGGCATGGGTTTACGGTTGAATTCTTTTATTTAAATATCTATTCATCTGTATATCCTAAGATATCAAACAAGCCTTCATGGGGAAGAAAAGAGATGCCATGTTCTGCGCCGTTGCGAAAAAAGATGCAGTCATAAGATGTTGAACGAGTATGTGTTGGAGTGCGAAAAGCAACGTGAATCGTGTACGCATTTTTGATTTTGTAAGTATGACCGTGGTAAGATTGGCGGTCATATAGAACATCTGAGAGATGGGATGGGTTCATAGTTTGTACATCCATTACCGTAATAGCCGGGTGGCTAGATCTATCTTCTTCAAGATGACTTATACCATATTTGATGCCTTGGATTAATTGTTCAAGAATTGGCCGTAGAGGATGAGCAATTAGTTTTTTAGCAAGCATGAAATGCAAAAGAGGCAAGCTCTTTATAAATCTTTCTATAAATTACTACTTTAAAGTTACAATCTTACAAAAGATTTATAAAATAGATGGATATTATGGTTGTATGTCATCTCCACAAGGCCGGACTGGTACAATTTTAGGTGTTACAAAATCACCCGATGGCAGACTATTTTATATTAAACAAAATCCAAATGAAACGATAACGGATATTGAATATCGTATTTATGCCAGAGCAGGTGAGAAACTGGGGTTGCAATATCAAATTCCAGAAGTTGTACAAACAGATGATCCAACGATTTTGGCAGTTGAAGATGTCGGGGAATCTTTAGAGAATATTTTACACACCCCCGGAGAATTACAGCAAACAAGAGAGCAATTTACGTCTTTTTTAACACAGAATTTGCAGGTGCGCGGTGCGTTAAATACAGTTATTAATGAGACGTTAACGGTTGATGATCAGCAGTTTTTGATGGAGTATAATCGTGCGAAGTTACTGGCGTCGATGAAGAAGATTGCGCCAGATGCTGTAATGATTACGCCACAAGATCTAGAACAGCATTTCTGGGCGTATCGGGTAATGAATGCCGTTGGGGTATTTGATGAACAGTTTAAGCAGATGTATACACAGCTTATTGGTTCAAAAATTGATGAGATGTTAGCACAGAGAGGGGGAACGTGGCTGCAAGATAATTGTCTGCGCAATAATGCGACACCTGATGGGCAAGTGCTTATTCCGTTTGATTTCAATAGTTTACAGTATGGCTTGCCACAGATGGATGAAACTGGGTTGACTGGTTTATATTTATTTAATGGTATTTTAGGAGTGTATGATACGAGAGAAGAGCGAGAAGCGTTTATTGAACAAAGAGCAAAAGCAACAGGAGAGAATACAGAGGAATATAAGTTAGGATATATTTTAAGTATAATTCATCAGAATGCCTTGCTTGCAGGCTATCGCACACAGGAAGCGAGATTGAATTGTGATGAATTGCTTGAGCAGAAGAAGAGATTAGGTGGTTATGTACGAGAAACGCATCAGGCATTTCGTAAAGCTCATGATGAGATTGAGTATCAGCATAGTGCGTGTATTGAAGCATTACGTCCTTGGAATGGGATTGTATCTTTATTAGTCAAAGAAGAAGATGATTGGAAAAAGATTCAATATATTGATTCTTTTATTACCCATCATACGTTTGGGCAACGATTGGGAATGGCCATGAGGGTGATGCGGTAGAATGGATTTTGTCGAAAGGATAAAATTATTCTATTCACATAATGCAAGATGCAAATTTAATTTTGAAGAAAGATTATTACATCAAGATATTGAACAAAAATTTAAGGAATTGTATGGAAGTGGTATTAACACCATAATGCAGCTTGATTTTTATAAAGATAATAAAAAAATGATTGAACTGTTACGATGTGTGCCCCCCGAATTGCTGTTGCATGAATTCGGTGAGGAGATAATTACTTGGATGTTTATTAATAATCCAGAAATTAGTCCGCATTATTTTCAAATTGAGAGGATGGTTAAAGATTCTTCTCGAAGTGATGAATTAATTGATAGATTTATACATTTTAAGAGAATAGCGGATGGGGGAAAAGAAGAATACTTACAACAGATGTTTTCTTTTGTTCAAGGAAAAGATGCCAAGTTAATGACAAAAGCAGTAACAATTGCAGATAAATTCCCATCTCAAGATAAATTTACGTTCATTAGGAAGAATTATATATTATTGGAAAAGGTATTATTACAAGATAGCTTGCAACAAATAGATTTGAGGCAATTGTTAGAAAAGCACCATCGACAGAAAGATGAGACTCATGTTTTGAGAGTGCAGGATTATTCTTTGGAAACGGTTTGTTGTCAGATGGGGTTTGAGGGTTATGACCCCAAATGGTTTGAGAAACAAAAAAATAGCAAGATGGTGTTTGATATTTATTTGGATGCTCCTCTAGGAATATTATTGAAATATAAAGAAGAACCACAGGCAGTGATGACATTTTCTCCCATAGATGTAAATACCCTCAAAATCTATCAATTACAAGGAGTTGTGCCTAAAGAATTTGATGAGGATAGAGAGGTTATTGCCCGAGGGAATTCTCGGGGATTGAGTTCGTGGGATTGGCGGGCGTTTTTTATTGATGTCGTTGAATGTGCTGCGAGGAGATATAAATTTGAGACAGTTGTTATTCAAAGCGGTCATAATAATGATTGGACAAAAGATTCAGAGGGGAGACCGGCTCATCTATTGTTAGATGCCGCATTACAAAAATACGATACAGTTGCAGAACGATTAGGATTTGTGCAGCAAGAGGATAAGAATTGGTATAGGAATGTAACGAAAACTCGCCTACTCGGGCTATCCGCGGGCTAAAGCCCGCGGCTTTACGCCCTCGTCTACATTGGCGAGTTTTCGGAACACAAAAATAGGAAAACTACCTATTTTTGGTTCTGAAAATAAGTAGTTTCTTATTTTCATGAACATAAAATCGGCGAGAACGGCGATTCGTCCTCCAGCTAAAGCTGGAGGCTTTCTCGCTGATTTTATGTAAGACAAAGTGATAAAAAATGACTAATTATAGAGTTCCTGGAAATGAACTTGAAGTGATGATACAAAATTTAGAAGCGAGATTTACGCGAAGCGTTCCTAAAAAATATGAAAATGTACGTAGTGATGCGCCAATGTATGGGGATGGCCATTATCCTACAAAATCTTTTGCACAATTGTTTTATGAAAAATGTACTTTGCAAGAGCCGAATTCATTAGGTGAGTATGTACAATCATTAGTGCAGGGTACAGATTTTATTGATTTAGGATGTGGGAAAAAGCCAGAGATACATACTCTTGCAAAACAGTTTAGGGCTCGATCATATATTGGAGTTGATTTGAATTTTGATAGTGAGATTGATTGGCAGGGAAAATTAAAACATAAGAATTTGACAGAGGAATCACAAAGAGTTAATGGATTATGTCAAGAAAAGAAAATGGAGGTTGTTTACTGTGCACAAGAAGAAGATTTTACACAATATTATGTTTTTGATGATCTGTTATATTTTGTTACGAAAATGAATGAATCGCAAGGCACATGCTTTTTTGCGAGCGGGCTTGAGGTTCCGGATTACATGAAAAGAGACAGAATATTTCCGGATTGGACCATGTATTTTGAAGCGTTGTACACTGAATTAGGAAGAGTGTGCAAAAGCGGAGATGCAGTGATTATAAATCATAGTATGGATTTTGAAACAAAGGAATTAATGAAGTTTGGATTTCAAGAACAGATGAGTTTTGGAAAAGGATATCCTTCATTTTGTGTTAAAGAATAGTTTTTGTGTTTTTATTTAATTATTTTTGTTCATCCAACCAGTATCCAACTGAGAAAGGCAGACAGATATGGATGGCACGGATGATTTCACGCATTGATGCGATGAAGACGGCGGTATTAGGGGTGCTTTTTTCTAAGAGAGTGATGTTTTGCTGCATGAATTCGTCACGCATTTTGCTGATGAAGCTTAATTTGTTCATGTCTTTAGCGTAGAAAGCATCGTAATAGGTGCGAAACATTTGGTTGATACCAATAAGATAGAATTGTAGTTCTGGCGAGAGTTTTTTCTTTTTTTCGACGGCGTATTGATACATATAGTAATAGGCATGGCTGACTAAAGAGAGCTGAGAGATGATGGAGTATAAAAGAGTAGATTTAGGGTTGTTAGATTTTGTTCTCATGAGAGTTCTTCTGGTATAGTTAGTTAATTTGTCGATCTGATTTTTTGATTCGGTAATGGAAGATAAAGAGAGTTTAGCGGTTTTGAGGTCAGCAGTAACTTTTTCGGAGAGGTCAAGAATTTGTAAGAAAATTTTACGGAGGATGGTGTCAAATTTTTCTGGGTCGGGTTCGGCGATGTTTTGAAGCAGACAGGTATTTTTTTTGTGTTCGACGATTTCAAAGCCGAGCAGGGTTTCTTTGGTGATTTCACTGATTGCTTGATATTGGTCTTGTGTAGCGTAAGTTATTTGGAGATTATCGTAGCCTAAGCGATAGCTTTGGTTGAGAAAACTGAGAATCATACGTTTGTCATAGATGGAGAGATCGAGCGTGATGTTTTTTTCTTTGGAAATTGATTGGGCAGTGATGAGAAGGCCTTGGTCGGTTTCGGTAAGATCGATTTCGGTTCCAGCTTCAAGGTTATGAGCGCGAAGCCAATTGATAGGAAGGGTTAGAGTTATACCGCCGGCGCCTTGGCCGATAAGTTTACGTTTCATTCTGTAGAGAGAGGGCTTGTATTATATAAACTTTGTGGTATTCATATTATTCATATTAATAATATAAGAAAGATATAAATAAGATAATTAATGACTACTCGACAATAATAACTGATTTATGAAAATTGAATAGGAAATAGAAAAATAACGAAAATAAATGAGGTAAACAAGATGAATAAATTATATACAGGATTAATGGCAATAGTAATAGGTGCAGGAGGATGCGATAGAACAATAGAAGCACCCGCACCTAGTCCATCCCAAAATTACTGCGTAGATGAAAGTGCACGAATTGCAGGTTTAGAGCAAAAATTGAAACTGCAACTGGAAACCACAGCGCAAGAGTTGGCGAAAGTGAAAGCAGAAGCGAACGTGAGCTGTGATGCACGTGTAAAAGAAGTAGAATCAAAATATGCAAATGCAGCAAAACAAGCAGAGGAATTACCGCAAGAAGTAACACCGCAGTTTCCTAAATCAGATTTACCAATGCATGCGATTGTGAAAGGCTTAGCAGCGGGTAAGTATGATACTGTAGCATTGTCTGAATTCCATGGAGAGTATGATGAATCTCAAGAGTTTCCGTTCTTATATAGGGGATTCGTAGGCGATGGATGGTATGATGTGACGCTTAAGGAACAATGTTTGCAAGAGAAAGGTAAAAAAGCAGTTGATTTACCTGCGGAACATACGGCTTGCGAGTTAGGAGCAGGAGTGGCGTATAATTTTGAACATGGAGAATTTGAAGTGTCGTCTTGGAAGCAATACTCGATCAAAGATAAAGAGGGTGAAGAGTATTACGAAGTGAAAGAGGTACTGACGTTTCGTGGAGTAGGCCAAGGATTAGATTGGTCAGAAGTGACTGAAGTAGATCTACGGACACCACGTACTGAATATGGATTATTGACATTGAAAGTGTCAGATATTGAACCGGATTTGGTAAGCGTGTATCAAAAACGATTGGCTGAGATTCCGCCAAAAGTGTTGAAACAAGCTGAAGCGCAGTTGAAAGTGATACATACGCCAGTGATGTAAAAATATTTTTTATTTTTTTCGTTATTTTTTGTTGTTTCCTCTCTTTTAGATAATAGATAGGTATATAAATTAAAGATTCTTATCTGGAAGAATGGCAGATGGATCTAAATCTCTAAGAGATAGGCAAGCAGTGCTACAATATGATTTTAAGAGAACAGAAAAAGAGTTAAATGAATTAGATATTTCTTTAGAATTATGGATCAAACAAATTATTACTTCTCTTAAGATTATAGATAACTGCGCAGGGGATATCACATTTGGCGCAGTTATCTAATAAGTAAACTGCGTTGAAGAAGTCATCTTTTATGAACAAAATGATGTGCTATAAGCTACGCAGTTTACTATATTAATGCGGATTTAAGTGTAAAGCAAGCCAAATCAAAATTAACAAAACCAGAAGAATGGATAGAATTAATGGAAATTCATCTGGATATTATTCACTCAATTTTGGCAGAAGAATTTGTATTAATTGCCGAAGATGCACATAATGAATTAGTTAAAAAGATAAAAGGGATGAATGAGGGTATTATGAGATTAAAAGAGATGCTACGAGAGGGAGGAAGTATAAATGTACCAATTACAAATTTCTTGAAAGATATTTCAACTGAAGGAGGTACAAGACTTATTGCTGAAAAATCTGGACCACAAATGTTGGATGCATTTAAACTAGCAAAAGAATGGGTTGAACATATCAGAAAAAAAATAACGAAAACTCGCCACTCGCATCTATCCCCACTGCAAGCAGTGGGGT
>CAYSCV010000069.1:0-7227 GCA_964429715.1 uncultured Methanosarcinales archaeon | reverse complement strand
GGTTTCTGCAGTTTCTGGTTCTTCAACTTCTATGAAAGTGGCGAAAGTGAAGAAAGTTTCTAAGAAGAAGTAGAGTTTTGAGATCAGAAATGTTTATATTTGTTATACTCGTTTTAGGTTTATGGTACAAAACAAAACTGATTATGCCTCAGAATTTGACAGATTAGTTGATGCGTTGAATACGAAAATGTATGAAATCGATCAAAAGCTCGCTAATCCATCTACTACTAAAAGAAAAATAGATTGGAAATCTTTTTGGGATGGTTTTGGTTCTGTTCTTGATCTGGCTGGAAATTATTTTAACTCTAGAATTTCACCTAAACCTATTTCACCAAATCCTATATCACCAAATGATTCAGTTTCTTCTTTTTTTATTTCTTCTTATACATCTACTAATTTATCTCCTGTGCAGCAAGATGCTGTTGCATTAGCTTCTGATTGGAAGAGAGTGGATAAAACGCTTGATCAAATCATTTCTGATGGAGGATTATCTGGAGAAATGTCTGTAGATGAAGCAAAGAAAGGGAAAAAATTAGTTCAACAGATGTATGACCATTATCGTGTAGTCTATATATCCCAAACTCAAAAATCTTGACATTTACGTGCGTTAATTATATAAATAAGTGTATTTGGGTAAGTATATAATTTAAAAATATATAAAAGGTGGTTATTATGGGTATTGTAAAAATAAATATACATAAAGTGTATGCGGATAGAAACTTGAATGCGAAGCCAGGTCAAGTAAATATTAATAATAATGTTTCTTTGATGAATGTGGAAGAGATGGATTTTGGGGTGCAGGGGAAGCGGGGATTGAAATTCACGTTTTCGTTTGTGTGTGAATATGAACCGGATTTAGGTAAGATTGCTGTGGAAGGTCAAGTATTATTCTTAGAAGATGAGAAGAGAGTGAAGGAGATTAAAGCAAGCTGGGATAAGAATAAGCGTGTGCCAATGGATATTATGGAGCAAGTAGCAAATGCGGCGTTGCATAAAGGAAATATTCAAGCGATTAAAATTAGTGAGGAAGTGAATTTGCCAAGTCCGTTGCCATTGCCGAAGATTAAAGCAAATCCAGTGACAGGGCAGGCACCTGCGGCGGTTGAGAAGAAAAAGGAGAAGTAGGGGGTTAGTTTCTTTTTTTTTAATTTTATTGTTTTACTTTATTATTTTATTTGGTTATAATTTAATTTACTTCTTAGCAAATTCCATTTTAATCAATGGCACCAGCATTTCTTCTGTGCTTAAGCCTCCGTGATGGCCATACTGTGGTTTCTTTTTTTCGTCTTCGGGAATGGTTTGACGGATGATGTAGTTCTTTTTGAAGAGGAGGATGTAGTTGCCAAGGCGATTAATGGTTTCGAGGTGAATGGGTGTATGTGGGGTGATTGAGCCGAAGAGGTTTTGGTTTAGAAGATCGGTTGGTTTGTGCAGTGTGCAGTATTTTTGGAGTTTGTGTTTGACGTATTGTTCAAATTGCTGGCGTTTGTGGGGGAGGACATGGCAGAAAGCGGCGCGATGTTCGCCGCTCAAATAGGTTGAGAGGCATTGTTGAAGTAGAGGATGTTTTTCTAAGTGGATGGTTTGTGATTCTGATGAGACTATCTGGCCGTGATCAGCGGTGATGATAAGAAGAGTATTTGTGTGTTGAAGTTTTTTATGGAGGAGTTGGAATTGGCTGGTTAGTTGTTGGAGATGTTGTTGGGTTTTGGGATGGGTTTTGCCGTATTTGTGGGAGAGTGCATCAAATTCTGACCAGTAGGCGTAGATATATTTTGGTTGTTGATTACGTTTAACCGTTTCACTTATTTTGTTGATGAAGCTTGAGAGGGTTTTATATCCTTTTGTTTCTGCATGTTTGCCAAAATATTTATTATATGTGGTGTTGATGATGTCTTTTTTGGTGATGATGTATGTTTGACGTGGAGAGTTGATGTTATGGAGTTTTGTGAATATACTCTGTGGGAATTGAAGAGCTTTAGGGGAGTAGTGTATTTTTTTATGCTGGCGATTTTTTCCTGGCAGAATGGCGATGATGTCTTTTTTTTCTTGCAGGTACATGAACCATGATAAATTTCCATGTTCTTGTGGTGTGAGACCGCTGAGATACGTTGTTATAGCGGCAGCGGTGGTTGAGGGAAATATAGTTGTTAAAGAAGTGAGGGTGTGTCTTTTAAGAATATTCTCTTTTGGTTGTTTTAGGAGATTATCGTAGCCTAAGCCATCAATGATGCAGAAGATGATATTTTTATATTGTTTTATTTTTTCAGGGGGAAGGGAGGGGAGAATTGGGTGTGGGGAGGAGATGTTTAAAGCGTGACAGAGGGAGCTCATGAGGTTTACAACATTGTTTTGGTTATAATTTGGAAGAACGTATTGTTGAAGTTGGTTTTGGCTTTTGAGATTATCTTTTCTACGCACCATAAAGCTTATAAATTTGCTGATATTTATAAATGGTTGTACTAGTCTTAGGAATTTGGTTGTAAAAAAGAGGGAGAGAAAAAGATGTTTCAAAAAGTTGTACCTTTAAATGATTGGTATATGAAGCTAAAGAGAAATAAGTGGAATTATTATTTTGATAAGTTTACGTTTGTGGATATTTTTTTGTTATGGCTTACGGCGGTAATGTGTTTTGGATTTGTGTATTATTTTTTTGCAGATAATAGTTCGTATTTGTATTCTTCGATATTTCAAAAGCCCGTTGTGAAGTTTATGGATCATATCTATTTTAGTTTTATTACGGCGACGACAACGGGGTTTGGGGATATTACCCCTGTGGGAAATTTTAAAATTGTGGCGATTTTTCAAGTGATATTAGGGCTGCTTTTGCTTGCGGTGGTGACGTCTAAATTGGTGTCAATTAAGCAGGATATTATTTTATCTGAGGTGTATGAGATTTCGTTTTATGAGAAGATTAATCGACTGAGATCTTCGTTATTATTATTTCGTCAGAATATTAGCAGGATTTTACCGCGGATAGAGGAGAGGGTGATTACGAAACGAGAAGTGCATGATATTTATATTTACATTGTACCTTTAGTGGATACATTGCAAGAGATTGAGCAGATAGTAGAAAAACCGGAAGAGGGGGCGATATTTACAAAAGTGGTTGATTCGGTGAATACGGAATTGATTTTTAGCAGTGTGATTCATTCATTGGAAAAGCTGCATGAGTTGATTGTGGCGTTGAATCATAGTCGGCAGGAGTGGAGAAGGGATTTAACGGTTGGGATGATTCAGAAAGTGATGCAGTTTGATACGTTGTTGTTTGAGAAAGTGAAGTTGTTAGATATTGTGCAAGAGCAAAAAGTAGAGGATTTATGTGCGCAGAATTCTAAAGTTGTGAAGCAGATCCAGGAAGCGTTGGTGCATAGTTATGGGTCAGATAAAGCGAGAGTTATGCGTCGTTAAAACTCGATTTTAGAGTACCATAAGGTTTATAAATGAATGTTCTGTGGATGATTAGATGGAGACAGTTGCACCGCCAGAAATTAAGCTGAAAGTAATGGAAGCAGTACAGGATGATGTTAATCGAGGTATTGTGAAAGTTGATTCTAGTTTTATGAAGCAAATTGGGGTAGCTCCGGGTGATGCTGTTGAGATTAAAGGTGAGAGAGTAACGGGGGCGATTGTGGATCGAGCGTATCCTGGGGATATTGGGCTTAATATTATTCGTATGGATGGGAATATTCGAAGAAATGCGCGGACGTCTATTGGAGAAATTGTAACGGTGCGAAAAGCGGATATCAAAATTGCAAAGAAAGTGATTATTGCGCCGGCAACAAAAGGGGTGATGATTAAAGCGGCGCCGCAGTTATTCAAACAAGGGTTATTAGGAAAAGTAGTGGCAAAAGGAGATATTGTTTCTTTAGGTCGAGGGCGGAGACGAACACATTATCAAGGAAGTGCAGATGTGAATGATATTTTTTCGATGATGGAGTCACAGTTTGCAGGATTTGGATTTGGAGATTTGAAATTTGTGGTTGTTGATACGAACCCGCGCAAAGAAATTGTGATTATCGCTAATGAAACTGAGGTGGAATTTAATCCGCAAGCGGTGGAGTTAAAAGAGGAAGAGGGATTAAATTTAGGTGTGAATTATGAGGATATTGGCGGCTTAAAAGAGGAGATCAAAAAAGTGCGGGAGATGGTGGAACTGCCATTGAAGCATCCGGAGATTTTCGAGAAGTTAGGTATTGAGGCGCCAAAAGGAGTATTATTGCATGGGCCGCCGGGAACGGGAAAGACGTTGCTTGCAAAAGCGGTTGCTAGTGAGACGAATTCACATTTTATTGTGATCAATGGGCCGGAAGTGATTTCGAAGTTTTATGGGGAATCTGAAAAAAACTTACGAGATAAGTTTGATGAGGCTGAAAAGAATGCGCCTTCGATTATATTTTTCGATGAGATCGATGCAATTGCAACGAAGCGTGAGGAGACACGAGGAGATGTGGAAAAAAGAGTTGTTGCGCAGCTGCTTGGATTGATGGATGGGTTGAAGAGTCGAGGGAAAGTGATTGTCCTTGCGGCAACAAATATGCCAAATTCATTAGATATTGCACTTAGACGACCGGGCAGATTTGATAGGGAGATTGAGATTGGGGTTCCGGATAAGGAAGGGAGATTAGATATTTTGAAGATTCATACACGGAATATGCCGCTGAAAGGTTCTTTATATTCTGATATTGTCTCAAAAGAAATTTTGGATTCATTAGATGAAAAATTAAATTCAATTAGATCGGAACTTAAAAATATTAATGATAACATTTTAGAGTTAGAAGTTAGAAAGAAAAAAACTGAAAATAATTTAGTTTATTCAATAATTGAACAAATTCGTGGCCTTGAAAAAAGATTAAATGATTTGAAAGTGCAATATGATGAAATTAAATATTTACAAGATGATTTAACAAAGAAAAAAAATACTTTATTAAAAATTGCTGAAGATTTGAAAAAACGTAGAGAATCACAAGAAAAAATTAACATAAATGATCCGAGGTCACAGCTCTCTAAAAATTTAGATAATAAGTTTTTAATAAAATTAGATACTTTTGGACTTACTGGGGTAATAATCTCTAATTCTCAAAGAAAAGGAGTTGAAAGAGATTTAAAAGAGATTGCGAAAGTAACTCATGGGTTTGTTGGTGCTGATTTAAATATGTTGGCAAAAGAATCAGCGATGATTGTATTACGTCATATTTTACCTGAATTGAAATTAGAGGGTGTGAATGATGATGATCCAATCCCAAAAGAAATTTTAGAAAAATTAGTTATCACACAAAAAGATTTTATTGAAGCGTTGAAAGTGGTTCGGCCAAGTGCAATGAGGGAAGTATTAGTTGAAACTCCAGATGTTAATTGGTCTGATGTAGGTGGACTTGATGAGACAAAAGAGAAGTTGAAAGAGGCAGTCGAATGGCCGTTGAATAAACCAGAAGTGTTTAAAAAAATGGGTATAAGACCACCAAGAGGGATTTTATTGTATGGACCGCCAGGTACAGGAAAGACGTTACTTGCGAAAGCTGTTGCGAAGGAGAGTGAAGCGAATTTTATTTTGATCAATGGGCCGTCTCTACTTAGTAAGTGGGTGGGGGATAGTGAGAAAGCGATGAGGGAAGTGTTTCGTAAAGCACGACAAACTTCGCCGACGATTTTATTTTTTGATGAGATTGATGCACTTGTGCCACGCCGAGGAGCGGGGAATGATAGTGGTAGGGTAAATGATAAGATGGTCAATCAAATGTTAACAGAGATGGATGGATTGGAAGCGTTAAATGATGTCGTTGTTATTGCAGCGACGAATCGACCAGATATTATCGATCCGGCGTTGTTACGTCAAGGTCGATTTGATCGTATTATTTATATTCCTATTCCTGATACAAATGCGCGAAAGAATATTTTTGAGATTTATTTAAAAGAGATGAATGATGAAGAAAGGAGTGTGGTAAAGAATGTTGATATCAATAAGTTAGCGGAGTTGACGGAAGGTTATGTTGGAGCGGATATTGAAGGAGTATGTCGGGAGGCGGCGATGATTGCGTTGAGAGAAGATATAAATGCTAGTGAAGTTTCTATGGAGCATTTCACAAAAGCATTAGAGGTAGTACATCCGTCGGTTGATAAAGATGTGGAAGCGGCGTATAAAGAATTGGAGTCGTATTTTAGTTCGGCACGGGCAAAGCAGATTAAAGAAGAGAAAGTGGCGTATTTTGGGTAGAACTTTTTGTTTGGTGTTCTGTTTGTTCTTCTCTTAAAAGTAAAAATCCCAATTGCAGCAAAGCTGTGGGGTATTAAACCCATTTTAGTTGAATAATTTCGACACAAAATAAGATCTGATTTTTGAAAAAAAAGTAAAAAGTAAAAAAAATCGAAAATTAAAAAACGAAAATAAATTAAAGAAAATTTCTTTAATCTTATTTCTTTCCACCTTTGGCGCCACCTGCGGCGGCAGATTCTTTCTTCTCTGGTGGTACAAGCTCGTCCATGATTTTGGCTGGAATGCCGGCTTCGGCCATGACACTTCTGATTTTCTTGCTTTCTTTGCCTTCCATTTCTTTCATGATTTGCTTAGCTTTGGCTTCGAATTCTGTTCTTCGTCTTTCGATTTCTTCGTGTAAGTGTTTCTTTTCTACTTCTAATTGTTTAATTTCTTCAGCAGTCAATTCAGTTCTTCCGGAAGCGATTTGAGCATCAAATTTTCCTGCGGCAATAGCTTTTAATGCTTCTGGGGCGGGCATTCCTTCTACAAGGATTCCCATGGATTGACAACTGCCGACAATTTCACGTACTTTGGCTTTCAAGTCTTTTCCTAATAATGAGTCTTCTTTAATTTTAGCAATTTTAATGACTTGCTGAATTTTGAGATCGGCAACTTTTTCTTGCAGAGGATTTGATGCGGCTTTTTCAACTCCTGCTTCTTTTTTGATCAATGCAGAGGCGGGGGGTGTTCCAATTTCAATACTGAATGTTTTTGTTTCGGTATCAATCATTACTTTTACGGGAACTTGCATTCCTTTCATATCCGCTGTTTTTTTGTTGATTTCAGCGATAACTAAGCCAATATTTACACCAGTTGGACCTAAGGCTGGTCCTAATGGCGGCGCAGCGGTCGCTTTGCCTCCTTCAATCATTGTTTGTACGGTTTGTTTTTCAATTGTAATTTGGCTCTTGTAATTGTTTTGTTTATTCTATTTTTTTGTTTTTTTTGTATTTATTATTTTTGATTGTAGT
>CAYSCV010000068.1:0-7436 GCA_964429715.1 uncultured Methanosarcinales archaeon | reverse complement strand
GGCGAGGACTCTGAATCGCAATAAAGAGACTACAGCGACCGAATCTCTACGAGGAGTTTGCCAAGAAAATATGAATTATGCAAACTCCTCTAAACCATTTCAAAAAGTAACATTTATATACTTCCTCCATATCCATTCCAATAAGGCTCACCCCCCATTCCACCAAGGGAACCCTTACTGGAATGCCTATATCATCAAAAAAGAGGCGAATCAATGGTTACAACCCAAAAATCTTTATTCCAAACCCCCCGACTTACCCTAAATCCCTCTAAAACTAACGTAAATCCCTTCGACACCCCACCCCTAACACCCAAAGTTGGTATCTATGTTCGCGTCTCAACTGAAGAACAAGCCAAAGAAGGTATTTCTATTGACGCCCAAATAGATCGTTGCCAAGCCTACTGCAAAGCTCGTGGCTGGCAAGTTTACAAAATCTACACCGACGCCGGCTACTCCGCAGGCTCCCTCAACCGCCCTGCATTAAAAGACCTCCTCCAAGACGCCAACACCCATCAGCTTAATATCCTTCTTGTCTACAAAATCGACCGCTTCTCACGTAAACTCCAAGACCTTATCTCTGCATTGGAAGACCTCAAATCCAAAGGCATCAACTTCACATCTGTTACTGAACAGATAGATACCACAACTGCCATGGGTGAAGCCTTCTTCCAGATCATTGGTGTATTCGCCCAATTAGAACGGGGCATGGTCAAAGAACGCGTCGAACTCGCCTTCGATAAAAAAATCTCCTCTGGCGAAGTCCTAAACCGCGCACCATTAGGTTATACCTACAACGACCAACGAAAATTAGTAATCGACCCCAAAGAAGCACAAATCGTCCAAGAAATCTTTGAAATGGCCAGCCAGAACATCTCCTACAAAGATATTTGCGCCCAATTCCACCTCCCCACCTCAACCTACTACGAAATCATCAAAAACCCCACCTATATTGGCAAAATACAGTACCGAAATAAACTCTACCAAGGCAACCATAAACCAATTATAAGCGAACATTTGTTCTTTCAAATAAATAAAACATTTAATTAACAATTAGATAATTCAAAGATAAAACTTTTAAGTGACAATTATAATTTAAAGAACAATTATTGCACAAAACAATTAATTTTAAACTAAAATATTAAATAATAAAACATTTAAGCAAATATTAAAAATTAAAACCATCACCATTTATAAAGTAATAACCAATATCTTTCTGCCCAATCATCGCTAATTGGGTTCAAAACACCCACTGGACATAGTTTCTAGCAGCATCCTTACTCTTCGTCATCCGTCCACTACAAAAAGCATTTAAGAAATAAATTTATATGCTTTAAATCCTAATTCACCAATCTCTCTCCCACTGCCACATTCACTTTTAAATCATAATCATTTGACAAATACAAACGAACCCCATCAAATAAACTCTTCTCATCTGGTACAGCATACAATTCTAAATAGACCCCTAACATTTTCAACAATGCAATCTCTCGACGTACATCACAAACGTATTCATCTCTTTTTACTTCATCCGCAATCTTTGATTCTAACTGAACCACTCGTGCATATGGTTGCACCACTTTATCATAAGAGATAGCCCCAATCTGTTCACCAGTTGCCAAACAAAACAAATAAAATCCTAACTCCTTTGCCTGCTCTTCAGTATTGCAAGTATAACTCCCTCCAACTAAAATATGTTGTTTTATCGCCAAATCCATCACCCTTTGCCCTCGAAAAAAAACTCTCTCCCGCTCCGTAAGCGAACGCACAGATATATCTATTTGTTCTTCCAGAGGGATATACCGACTCTTACCATCTGCTCGAAATAACAATAAATGCGGCGTCACAAATAATTCTTTCATGACACTCAAAAAAGCACAATACAATAAAAAACTTACCCTAAAAACATCAAAAAATGATGAGAAGACAGAACCGCAACTAGTCTGATATTTGGAAGAGCAACATTTATTAAATCAAAACAAATTAAGTAGAATATATGAAAAAAAGTATAGTGATTAGTATACTAATTATAACAATTTTGATAAGTGGCTGTTTTAAACAAGAACAGAGCCAAGATAGTCCTACATTCAACATATCTAATCAAATAAAAACAGAAAATATTATCGTAAAAGTAATAGAAAGCCCAAAAAAAGAGCAGATTATTCCTCTTGAAGAAACTAATTCAAAAATGAAAGAAACACCTCCATTGTCAATCAAATTAAAAAAATCATCTAAAACTAATAATAACAACAATAATAAAGTAGAAAAAGTACAAATAAACAATCCTACTAACCCCAATATAATTACTCCTCCTCCTTTAATATACAATAATCCAAATACACTTATAATTAAAAATAATTCTAACAATCCAGTAAACAACACAACCCCAATAATTAACACTACACCCCCTCCGCCGACTAAAAAAGAATATCTTTGGCATAACAACGCGTATACAACCCAATTCTACGTTGGGACTCCTGGCACAACTGGCGCCGGAGCGTGGGATATGAATTGGCTCAAACATTATGGTGGTGTTGATGACCCCATCAAAAGAAACGGTTATTACCCTCTCAATTTTAAACCAAAAGAAAATCCTTTTTACTACGCTTTACCCTATTCAGATTTTGATTCTAATGGTAACAGAAGAAACGATGCAACCAAAATCCTATGGTACCATCAAGTAAGCAAAGATCAATCAATAGTCAAAAACAGATGGATAGAAGTAAACCACAAAGGAAAAATTTGTTACGGCCAATGGGAAGATTGCGGCCCTGTCGCTTCCGATCATCTTGAATGTGATGACTTTGCCTACGTCTTTGGCACTGCTCAACAACCATCAATTACACCAACCAAAGAGAACTTCAAACCCGCTTTAGACATCTCTCCCGCCATGAGTGATTGCCTAGGCATGGACGCCCCAGATGATCTTGTATTTGGCCATACTGATGATTATACCTCCTGGCGATTTATTGATGAAATCGACATTCCTAACGGCCCCTGGAAAGAAATAATTACCACTTCTCAAATAGATTGGAATTGAATAGTCCGATTTTTTGTTTCTTTTTATAGTAAGTGACGTAAATTTTTATACAAAAGTCACTTACTATATTCCGAAAGACATAGCTAATTGTATAGTTGCTGTTAGGCAAACTTACCAAAAGGTAAGTTCGGAGCCGCAGCCAGAGGCGAGGACTCTGAATTGCAATGAGGAGACGCTAGTGACAGAGGTTGCCGAAGGCAACTTCGGAGCAACAACGACAGAATCACGAACGAAGTGACTTGAAATAATTATGTCTTTCGCTATAGGTAGCATTACAAACATAATATTTAAAAAAAAAGACAAATATAAATCCCAAAATAAAACTACTAGATAGTAAGAACAGATGCAAACATTTATAAATAATGGCTCAAATCAACAGTATATGAGAACCCTCCTTTCACTCGACGAATATTTAGCCAAAGCAAATACCTATGCCCAACAAGGAGAGATATTAGGCATGATGATCGCATTAGATACCGCCTCATTATGGTCACAACATCTTCGTCAAGACATCTCTACCTACCGCACAGAAATAGAACACAAAGGGTATACAAATGCTCTACCTTTAATACTCTCTGAAGCAAGAGAATATATCACCCAAAACCAAATTGATCAAGCTCAACATTGCCTAACGGAAGCAGAAAAATATGCTAAAATTGTTCATGAAGACATCAGCAACAAAACAAGAGAAATAAAAAGATTAATGTATAATTGAAAATAAAAAAATAAATAAATATTATCTATCCCACATACCCTAACCCTTTATCCTCTTGAATCTCTTCTGCTTTGCGGCTCTTCTCCACAATCCCTTTCAACTTCTCCTCAAATACCATCGCTTGTTTTAATAACGGTTTCGGATCAACATCTAAATCAACATACGCATCTAATGCTCGAATAATTTCTGCCGCAGCTTTACTATCCGGCAAATTACTCTTCGCCTCTGCAAATAATGCAATGATAGGTATTTTGATATGCTTTGCCAGTAATGCTCCCGTCACACCTACAACAATCCCTTCTCGTAACGGATTCGCAACCCCTGACAACTTCTTGCTCACATTACCCTCTTTTGTCGTATAATAAAACACTCGTGACGCATCCGGATTTGGCGAACCCACACCCTCTAAAGAAATAATTTCCTTCGCCTGTAACTGCTCTGCTAAATCAATAATCACATCCGCTAACTTCCACGCCAAATTCTTACCAATATTGATCGCATGAATAAACACTAAATTAAATTTCTTATTGTAATGAATCGACACCGGTTCAATAATCTTGCTGTCATGCACCGCAATCATCGCTGGAATCTCATCCATCTCAATAATCCCGATCTTTTCTGTATCAAGATGCTCCATTAAAAATTCCGTCGCAATCGTACCAATCAACCCAAACCCCGGAAACCCTTCTACAATTGTTACACTCTTTGGCTTCTTTGCTAAAATTAATTTCATTAGTATCACCTTTTTTTTAATTATAAATTCTACACATAACCTTACCTCATACCAAATCATCCGCCTTTTTAAGCTTTTCGAACCCCTAAAACCGCAAAAAAACGAAAGATTTAAATAAGTGAGCTCACTTATATTTCCCATGACCAACATAACCCTCTCAATTGAACAACAAATTTATGATCGAATGCATCAACACTCGGAAATAAAATGGAGTGAATTCGTACGCAAAACAATCAAAAAACGCCTTGACGAACTCGATCTCCTCAACAAAACTCCCTCACAGGAAAACATCCTCACAATGCTTGCCTCCGAAGATGTTCTCAAAAAAGAATGGGATAATCAAGCCGATGAACGGTGGAATAATGCATAGTAACGAACCAAAATATACTCAACGTGATATCATTCTTATTCCTTTTCCCTATTCTGACCTAACCGGTTCAAAATTACGCCCTGCCTTAATTATCTCCAATGAAAAAATCAACCATAGCGAAGATCGCATCTGCTGCTTAATCACCAGTAATTCCCCCCAAGATGGCATCTCAATTAATTCCTACGAGCAAGGCAGTCTGCCATTCAAAAGCTGGATTAAACCCCGCTGTATATTCACCATCCACGAAAAAATAATTAAAAAAAAACTCTGTAAAGTAACTGCATCAATATTTGATAAAACCATCCAGAGATTAAACGAAATGATACAAAAAGAAAAACCGTGAACCCCATTATTTATTCTATCTTTTTAAGCTTTTCCAACCCTAACATACATCTTCTTTTGTCTTGGTTCACTGACGCAAACTTCGCCAAATACCCACGTTTTAACGTCATCGTTAACAAAAGAAGTTATAACAATGATCCCCATCCTCATTGGATCCCATACACCACTATATACTTTTCATTAGCAACTTTTTCCAGCACACCAATTGAATTATTCATAATTATTTCCTAGATAACAATCAGGCATATAAATATTCAGTAGACAACGAACCATCATCCATTATATTTATAAAAATCTCAACCCACCCAAACCTCATGTCAAGTAAATCACCTGAAACCAATTATACCTCAAAACCAGAAATAAACAGCTCTTCTCAACCAGAACAACTCTATCGTATAAAGAAAGATAGTACCGCTCCTTCTGCTCCAATCTTTGGAAGTATTGCCACCGTATGTGGAGCAATTGTACTTGGAGCGGGAGTGTATGGATATATTCGCAATGAATTTAATGAAAATTATTTTGCTCATGCGATGGTTATAGGAACATTATGCTTTGGAACAGGAGTAGGAACTATCGTGGGGTACATGCTTGGTAAAGAACAATTCACCCCTGCATATGACGCCGAGAAAAAAATCTCCGAGTTAGAAAAAAAAGTATCCTCTGAATAAAAAAATACTCTTACATCTTTTTTTCATTTTCTCACCACAAATCTTTTTATACTTCACACTCTTAATAACAATAATCTCCTCACAGATGAAACTCCCTCCCCCCCAACGTCTCATCTTGTACTCTCTTGGTCGATTCTACGAATCACTCAACCAGCCATTGATTGAAAAACCCGTCAAAGTCCATACTTCTAAAATCACATTTATCGAACTCTTAAAACAATCACCCAAGATAACCAAACAGCCACGTGCCATCTACAAAAACCTTGAAACCTTAGAAAAAAATAAATTAATCACGTACAACCACCATCTCATCACTCTTACCAAAACTGGACTAGTTGAACTAAAAAAGATCGAACACGAACTCGAACAAGTTCAATCCATTAATGAATTTTTTAAACAAACACAGAAAACGAAACGAAAGTTACAGACTATAATTGAAAATTAAAGAAAGATTGAAAAAAGATTAAAGAAAGAACAAAATAAAGAATAAATCACCTCACATACATCTTCTCCTTCCCACTAAACCCCCTCACCTCTCCAGCTTTCTTTCCAACAAAAACTTCCATCTTCATCTTCCTATCTGAAATCATCTCAACAACCACAACTCTTTCTACTGCATCCCTATTTTCCATATTTTCATCACAAATCACCTTTTTTAGTCCAATCACTTCACAACCAAACTCTTCCCGCTCATCTCCTTCGGCTTCTTTAAACCCATCAGATCTAACACCGTGGGCGCAGCATCCTGCAACCCACCCGTTAAACGCAATCTTTTAAATCTTTTTAACTTCTGTTTCATTCCATCATCAACCACCACAAACGGCACCGGCGCAGTAGTATGGCACGTATTACATTCTGCCAGCATATCCTCACAATTCCCATGATCTGCCGTAATAAACACCATTCCTTTAAACCCACGAACAATCCGCCCCAACTGCACATCAATTACTTCAACCGCCCGCTGAGTCGCTTTTAAATTCCCCGTATGCCCAACCATATCTGCATTCGCAAAATTCACCACAAAAAAATCATACTCTTTTTGATCCCTCAGTAGCGTATCCGTAATCTCTTTAACTTTCATCCCTGGCACTGTATCGTACTTTTTCACTTTACGACTAGCAATATGCACTCGATGCTCTCGTGGAAAAATACACTCACACAACCCATTAAAAAAATACGTCACATGCGCCCATTTCTCCGTCTCCGCAATCCGTAACTGCCGCAACCCTTGCAGCGCCACCACCTCCCCCAACGTCATCAGAGGCACAACCGGTGCAAACGCCACCGGTACTTTCAACCGCGAATCATATTGTGTCAAAGTAACAAACTTTAAATCAATCAACTTCTTGCGTTTAAACTGCTTAAATTCCCCTAACACAAACGCCTTCGTCAACTCCCGTGCCCGATCAGATCTAAAATTAAAAAATATAACCGAATCATGCTCCTCCACACTGCAAGTCTTCAATAATAATGTCGGCTCAAAAAACTCATCCGTCTCCCCCATAGAATACGCTTTATGCAAAGCCTCAAACGCATTTCGCTCCTTTCGTCCAATACACTCAACCATACAC
>CAYSCV010000067.1:0-7462 GCA_964429715.1 uncultured Methanosarcinales archaeon | reverse complement strand
GAAACGTCACTCTATCCCAAGCATGCCCCATTGTACTAATACTATTCCGATCCACTACCCCTACAATATTAAGTATAGGACCTGTCAAATCCTGATTTGGCCCGCCAGCAAGTGATTCATACGCTCTCACTGGATTAACATCTCTTACTCTCCCCATAAACTCCGGCAATTGTTCAATTGCTTCAGTTGGATTTTCATCCATCAACACAAAATACTCTTGTGCAATACAATCAGCTTGTCCATAAAGTCCAAAAATCGTCCCCAATACTTGAGCAAATTTCTTTTCTCTCAACTTCTCTTCAAAATCAATAACGGTTCCCATATGTGTCCTCTTTTCACTATCCCAGAACATCTACTCCCCTCTATAATTAAAAAATATTAAACGCACTCAACTGTTTTTGTGTCCTCTCTTTTTGGTACTTTTTTAAAATCAGGAATGGAAATATAAAAATCAGGAAACTGCAATTTCCCAGATCTCACTAAGAGTTTTTCTGTTAATTGTAAACAGTCTAATTCTAAACGAATCTGCTGATAGGTTTTATCATTTCTATCAACCAATGACTGCAGGCTATATTTTTTATCCCCCTCTGCATTAGACATTCTATCTCCCCGACAAACCATCAGCCATACCGCTAACTTGTCAACATCTGTGCTAGGTACATCCATCAAACGTACATACGTGTGCATTTCAAAATCTGAATATTGATGTTCTAAACGATAAATCCTCAACGATTCTAATTTAAAAGGTATATCTCTCAGCGTACGTTTGAAACAAATCGCATCATAATCAGTACCAATATCTAAAGATTCAATAAGTGCATCTTTTTTTCCTGTTTGCACTAATGAGGGAAATTCCAATCCTGCTCTTCCTTTATACTGCAATGCATATTCAAGGGTCATATTTTAGCTTTCCTACTCCTAATCTCCTCAACAACCGACGAAATAAATTTCTCCACCGGCACATCAAACTCTATCTCGCCTGCTCGACTCCGCACCGCTAACATCTTCTTTTCACACTCTTTATCACCAATCGTCACAATGTAATTCACCTTCTCATGTTGTGCATCACGTATTTTCTTACCGATCGTTTCCGCAAAATCATTCAACTCCACTCGTACATCAACCGCACGTAACTTCTCCATCACAGCCAAAGCAAAATCAATATTTCTATCCGTCACCGTCACTAATTTAACCTGCACCGGACTTAACCACAACGGAAACTTTCCCGCATAATGCTCAATTAAAATACTCATAAACCGCTCCAGTGATCCCGAAATCGCCCGGTGAATAACCACTGGCCGTTCTTTCTCGCTTCTTTCATTCATGAACGAAAGATTAAATCGCGCAGGCAAATTAAAATCACATTGGATTGTCGCTAACTGCCACTCCCTGCCTAATGCATCTTTAAACATGAAATCCAATTTTGGACCATAAAACGCCGCTTCCCCCTCTCGTCGCTTATACGGCAGCTTCATCTTCTGAGCCGCTTTCTCCAGCGCCGCTTCCGCCGTCTTCCACATCTCATCTGTACCTAAATACTTCGATTTATCCTCCCCTCGCACAGACAACGACACCCAATAATCTGTATCCATCTCTAATGTTCGATAAAATTCATGTACAACCGAAACAATCGTCTCCACTTCCGCCGTCACCTGCGACAATCGACAAAACAAATGCCCATCATCTTGTGTAATCGCCCTAACCCTTGACAATCCAATCAACTGTCCCGACTTTTCATCACGATAAATCGTCGCTGGTTCAAAATATCTAACAGGCATATCTCGATAACTAAACGAAAACGCATCAAAAATCTGCATATGGTGCGGACAATTCATTGGCTTCATGATAAAATCATCCGACTTCCCTTTCACTTTGAACAACTCATCCCCAAACTTATCCCAATGCCCGCTCATTTTATACAAATCCTGCTTTGCAATATGCGGCGTCCATACCTGCTGATACCCTTTACCTTTATGCAGCTCCCATAAAAATTTAACAATCTCATTTTTAATGATCGTTCCTTTCGGCGCAAGTAATGGCAACCCCTGCCCTACTAATTCCGACACCACAAATAACCCTTGCTCTTTACCAATCTTCAAATGCGATCTATTCTCCGCATCCTGCTGTTTCTTCACATACGAATCCAATTCATGCGCCGTCGGAAACGCCACTAACGTCACTCTCGTCAATTGTTGATTATTTGAATTATTTTTCCAATACGCACTACTCAAATTAAGTAACTTAAACGCCTCAATTTCTTTCACCGACTTCACAAACGGCTCTTTATAGAGTGAAAATAATCCTACTCCTTCTAATTCATACACTGCCGTTTCTCCTGCCGCATCTTTCCCAATCTCTTGCTGTAATTTCGCCGTAGGCTTTTCTTCACTTAATATAAACGCCCCTTTTTTAGCAATAATTTTCCGCATCTGCTCCTCAATTTTCCCAAAATTATCTAAATGCAGTTTCACATTCAACACATCACAATACGCTTGATCCTGATGCAACCCAAACGATCCAATCTCTGCTTGTGGGTATAATTGTTTTAAAGCCACCGCTAACACAAACGCCCCAGATAAATTTGTCTTCTCCTCAATCGTCAACGCCTTACTCACAAATTCAAACGGCTCATCTTTATACTCCCGCTTCAATGATGCCGTCTCACTAACAGCAGCAGTTCCTTTTCCACTACCAGCCCCCTCTGCACCATCCCAACTAAACTCCCGACTCAATTCTGATAACGGATGCCCTTTACACGCAATCGTAAACGACTTATACCAGCCAAATGGCGCACGCACAACACTATATTTACTTCCACTCGCCAACTTCTTCTCCGCATCTTTCATCAAATTTTCCGCAACCACTGGCGCCGCTAATTGCGAACTCAAATGCGCATACGGATATAACACAATCTTTGTCGCTTTAACCTGATTCGCAATATCCTCAATATTCTTCAAATACAAATCAAGAACCGCAGCGGTATTCCCCTCATCCCGCTTCTCAACCGACGTAAAAATAACTAAACACTCCTCAACTCTTTTTTTATCCTCAGAAATTCCTTCTTCAGCGCCTTTAAACGCCTTCTTCTTCGCTTGAAACTCAATAAAATCTGCATGAATTGTTAATATTTTCATAATACACACCTTTTTCTCTTATTTACCTATTTAGACCTAAAGAGAAGCCTCTCCATTTAAATATATTAGGGTTTATTTTAAGAAATTCTCTATTTCTGTGATGGAAACGCCCCGCGTTCCAACATCTCTTCTAACACGACATACCTATTCTCTTTCCATGGTGCTGCCGACGGTCCCCGTACATACGGATTAATCCAATTCTTTTTAATTCCCTCAACAGTATGATACCGTTGAAAATGCCCTCGTACCCATTCTCTATACTGTAACACATTTTCTTGCCCCGCTTCAGATCTCAACATCTCTTCTGATCCTAAATCCTTTCTGACAATCGTTTTCTCAGTAATATCTACCCAATAAAACGGTTTCAACACCAAAAATGGTCTTTTTCCTTTTGTTTCACGTTTGCGATTAATCCGCTCAAGTTCTCTAGCATCTCTTGTCTCTCGCTCTACGACTTTTAGCATGATATTATGCGCATTAATATAATCAATCAAATTCAAACAAAAATGTGTAATCTGTGTAAAATGTTCCCTAACTCTATCCTGCTCACCTTCCGACAAAGGATTCTGCATCAAGCCTCTTTTTGTATCTAATGTATACGTCTTAACACCGAGGAATTCATTCTGATTAGGCAGATATTGAAATAAATGACTTGTAAACCCTAAATTATATGGTGTCTGTGCTTCAAAATACGCGGTATCTGGTAAATCTTTTGCTGGCTGTTCACGAAGTGTATTCATATCATACAACAAAATATTAAAGTAATCTTTTCCAAATGCTTTGCTCAATGACCCAGGAAATAATAAATGTTCTTTACCCAACACAATTCCTTTCACCGATCGTTTATATTGTTCACCTACAATAATTTCTAATGGGTCCATCAGTTCAAAATATAAAAGAGGAAAAGGCATATGTGAAAGACAATCTATATCTTTTCTATCACGAGAAATATTGTATAAATCATCCGCAACCGCCCCATTGATAAAAAACGGTGTTGACTGCTGTAAAATTCGTGTTTGTAATCCGCAGCAATCCTCCCAACTTTCCGGATATGGCTTTTTCACTGAGGTATAGCCTTTTTGATAATGCGAGAGCAATCGATCAAAAAAAAGTTCCTGCGGCGGTGAAATTATTTTAGACATAGTAATACATACAATCTATTCAAGCATCAACAGAAGTATCTCCCCTAACACTATTTTTATTCTTATAACCCTCACATATTCCTCTCCCCTGTTCCCCTTTCGTCATTTGCATAATTTGTACATCATCTCGTGCATCTACTCCCAAATCAGCATAACATTGCATAAAAAACTCCTGACTCTTCTTCATATTATTTGCCTCGGCATACGATCGTAATTCCGGCAGTAAATATCCAATCGTTCCTCTGCTATACTGGCCTTCTAACAACGTCAGAAACTCCGTCAATCTCCCTTTTTGTGAAGCATACGACAGAATCGTCAACACATTCGCATCTTGCCCTGCATACATATCTATGACCGAATCAACATGCAGACGTAACGCTGTCTTCGTCTCCCCACTCCCTGCATTTTCCAACCGCCCATCATCATAATCTGCTGGCAAATATCCCATTATTCTCTGTTCAATTACTTGACTTCGTACTCCTAACGGCACTTGAAAATGCTTTTGTATTTTATTTTCTAATCCCATTTTATAATCCTCCAATTATATTTATGTTATATTATACTATTACTTTCACACTTCACACCATTCACATCTAGTGCTCCTTTCACACCCAACGACTCTTTCAATCCAACATACCACTGTTGTAACTTCCCTTGACTCGCACGTGGCGGTTTTGGCAGTTGCGAACAAAAATAATTTAAAGATACACTTCCAAGAATACTAATATATTGTGCACCCAATCCAAGATTATACAAATATTGCACATCTTGATCCTGCGATATCTCTGGAACCACTTGCAACGCCGTTCCAATTACCATTGATGCTAACAATAACGTAACCGGGCGTCGTGGAGTATAATGCGGACTTACCATCCTACCTTTCTTCAGAAGTTCAACATCAAATTGTCGTATCTCTTCTATTTTTTTCTTATTTAGAACATCCGTTGCCATCATAAGCAAACCATACCCTACACAAACTATCTGAGAACTCTCATATTTCGCCCAATTAATACCACTATAAATTGTAAACGCCAACGATCCCGCTAAAGCAACATTCAAACTCCCTCGTGCCAAATCATACTTATCTAATCCTAAATCCACATCCGCTTTTTGCGTTACTTTCTCAAATTGCGTCCAGATCAATTCGTCCAAGTGTGATAATTTTTCTTCTAATCTCATAATTTCAACCCGTATCTCTTTATCACCACTATAGCATAGCACCTATTTATAAACCTATTGTCTTGAATTTAAAAACAAAAACCTTCTTAAAGCACGAGAATATCCTTTTCCCTAATGACCAAAAAAATAATCCCCAAGACCACAAGCAAAGAAACCATTCTCGTCTGCAGCGCCCACTCTGACGACTTCGTTATCGGCGCAGGTGGCACCATAGCCAACTACACCAAAGAAGGTAAATCCGTCATCGCCGTCATCTTCTCCTACGGCGAAAATTCTCATCCCTGGCTTAAAGAAGAAGTAGTACAGAAAATGCGTTCAAAAGAAACGCTCGAAGCAAGTAAACTCCTCAACTGCCAAACCATCTTCTACGACCTCAAAGAACTCAACTTCATTGAAGACGCCAAAACAAAAAAAGTCAACGAAAAATTAATTCAACTTATAAAATCAGAAAAACCAACCAAAATCTTTACTCATAGTAATGAAGACCCTCATCCTGACCATAAAGCCGTCCATCAAATCACGTTAAACGCCATCCACCAACTCCCTTCAAACCATTCTGAAATTTATATCTACTCTGTTTGGAATCCCGTCTCATTCAAAACCCTCTATCCTGCTTTATTCATCAATATCACAGATACATTCAAACTTAAACTAGAATCACTTAAAACCTTCCGTAGCCAAAAAGTCCACGTCGCCTATCCTTTTGTTCTCCTCCTCTTTCGTGCCATCCATGACGGCATAAAAATTCGCAAACGCTTCGGAGAAAAGTTTTTCCGCATCAAATAATAAAGAATAATTCCATGGCCAAAAAACCAAAACTCCTCATCGTCGCTGACACATACTATCCTAAAGTAGACGGCACCATGAAATTCATGGAAGAATTCATCAAACGCTCCTTAGACGAATTTGAAATCTCTCTGCTCGTTCCTGATTACGGTATCAAAACAAAAATTCCTGGCGTCAAAGAAATCACATTCATTAAACCTTCTAAACTAATTAAAGTATCCGGCTACCCCAACCTTCAACTTTCGTTCAAAAATAGAAAAAAAATAATCACGGCCATCCAAAACGCCGACACCGTCTTCATCCAAGGCCCCGCCTTAATCAGTTATCTTAGTATTTACTACAGCTCAAAATTTGAAAAACGCACCATCTTCTACATCCACACCATCGCCTGGGAATTATTTGCCAAATTCTTCCCTAAAATACTCAACTGGTTTTTCCTCAACACCATCAAAAAACTCTCCGTCATGATGTATAACCGCTGTGACACCATTATTGTTCCCTATTACGAATTGCAAACCGAACTTCAGACTGCAAATGTAACCACTCATACAACTGTTGCGAAACTTGGCGTCGACATCATCCGTTTCTCCCCCACAACTGAAAAAAGCACTTACAAAGAAAAACTAGGCATCGATCCGAAACATTTCGTCATTGGCTACGTTGGTAGAATATCAAAAGAAAAAAACGTCACGGTCTTAATCGACGCCTGTAAACAACTCTCTTCAGAAAAACCCATCCACCTTCTGCTCGTCGGCGACGGTCCAAAAAATCAAACAAATCAATGTAAATCTCACCACCACTGCACCATCACCGGTTTCGTCGATAACGTTCCTGACTATCTTAAAGCCATGGACTTGTTTGTCATGCCTAGTTCAACCGAAACCACCTCCCTTGCCACATTAGAAGCCATGGCGACAGGCTTACCCGTCATCGCCTCAAAAGTAGGTTTCATTAAAAATTACATTGTCAAAGACTATAACGGTGTCTTCTTCGCCAAAGAAAGTTCCGCCATGCTTGCCCAAAAAATCGAAAAAATCATGCGTGATTACAAATTTCGCACCCAGCTCGGCCTAAATGCGAGGAAAACCATCACTTATTCTTTTTCTTGGGAACGGTCTATCACTAAGATAAAGAAAGTACTGTTATCTTAAAAATTCTCCTCCCTCTTTTATTACTCGCTGGGTCAATACCCCGTTGGTTGCTGCAAGCAACCTCCGAACG
>CAYSCV010000066.1:0-7722 GCA_964429715.1 uncultured Methanosarcinales archaeon | reverse complement strand
TTTACTCAAACTTCTCTAAGAGATTCTGTCACTCTCGTTCCGAAGTTGCCGCGAGCAACCTTTGCAATGGCGCAATTTTAAGCTTATCTAAGCACCTGTCGGTGCTAACTAAGATTTATAAATTGCTTTTTGCAAAGTTCTCTGTACAGAATGTGGATGATGCGTTGGCGTTGTATGGAAGTAAGGGGGTTTGAATGGACAGAAAAACTCTCTTTCCACATTTTGTCGTACGATCACTTTCGTTACGGGAGTTGAGACGTTTTCATTTTACTTTCTCGGTTTACTTGAATTGTAGTAGAACAAATTGTTGATTAAATAAAAATAAAATAAGATCAAAAAATTAAACTAAAAAAAGATAAAAATATATTCTCTTACACTATTTCACACTTTGTTTGATCTGTAATTTTTCTTGGATGATATCCCGATATTTGTAATTAAGTGTGAGTTTGAGTTGTTTTGTGGCAAGAGTGCCTTTAGCAAGGGCAGTTTTAAGTTTACAGACTACATCCGCTTCACCGCTTGTTAAACGGCCTTCGTTGATTTTGCCACCGGATTTACAGTCCCAGGCGGGGTCGTCAAAAGAGAAGGTAAATTCGTCGTTAATAGCAAAATCGGTTGTTGGTTTAGCGACTCTTCCGGTGCCGGCGTTTTTAACATGGAATTTAAGAGCCATGACTCCTTTGCCGGCTTGTTCTTCAGTAACTGTGGTTACAGTTAAAGGACCACTAGATGTGGCAAATTCTTTTGCGCCGGTGATTTCACAGACGCGTTTATCGGTCGGATCTTCTTTTAGGCAAGCTTCAGGGACGAGGGCATATGTTTCATAGTAATAGTCAATATTTGCTAGCCAGGTGCGTTGGGTTACTCCTGTTACAGGGCTGGTGTATTTTGCGTTACTAGTGAATGTAACTGTTTCTTGACCACCTGCAGGGATGAGTTCTGATATTTTTTCAATAGAGCCTGTGTTTTTTAATTGCCAGGATTTGATGTCACTAAATTCACTTTGGGATGGTCCAAGTAAAGAGAGGGTTATATCGCTTGGTTTAATATTATATTCGCCTTTATTTGTTACGGTCACTTCAATTGGGAATGTTTCGGTGTCAAAGATGCTATACACGCCGTTTTCAGCAACACCAAGTTGTTCGAATTTTGCGGTAACACCTTGGGTGCCACCAAGATAAATTCCTTTTGATGTTTTTTGTGGTTCAGTATTACAGCCAGCTAGTAGAAGTACTGTAACTATTGTTATGATGGTTAGGATTTTTTTTATCATATGCTTCGCCTCTTTTTGTTTTTATATTTTAAATAAGTTGATTTTAGTATTTAAATTTTTGCTTGAATCTGTTGTTATTTAGGTGCCAGGGGTGCGGACGATCTTAATGGGTCTTTGTAGTGATTGGATGAAGTTGTAGTCAAAGTCTACTAAGAGAGGGGTTGTATATGCAACAGAGCCGGGGACAGGAGCGGTGCAGACAATTTTAGCGTTGTTGTTGACTAAGCGGATGAATTGGTATGGTTTACAATCAATTGGCCGCCCTAACATACTTACTTGGTAAAAAATTTTATCCAAATCAGTATGGGTAATTGAAGAAGAACCACATGTTTGGAGATCTACACTAGGGCTTAGGACACGACCAGGGGGGGCTAAGTTTTGGACATTAATTTCAAAGACGGCTTTGGCACCAATCATTTGGACACCTACATATGTAATACTAACAGGAGCACCTTGACCGCCACCCATGCTAACCGTTGTGGGAATACAATTTTTTTGTTGCGGGGTGACTTGGTAAAATAAAGGGTCAAGACAGACGACGGGGTTAGCAGTGGTGTGGTATTTGTAACAAGTGATAAAGTTTAACGTAGGGTTGTATTCAAACACACCAGGGGGAAGTTCGACGTTCAGAAATTGGAATAGTAATTGATTTGTACCACCATTGATGTTGTATACTGTTTTTCCTTCTAATGGTAAATTATTTGTTGCGGAGCAGGATTGAATGTTTTGGCCGCCTTTGATTATGTTTGGATCGAAGCCAGTGATTTGAACAAAACAGTCTTGAGGTAATAATGGGAAGTTTCCTTTGTTATCGAGGTCGAGCATGACGGTCAATTCGTTTCTATCATAGATCAGAGCAGGCGGATAATTTTCAATGGGGCGCACGACAATGCCTTGGGTGCCGGTCTGAACAGCTTTTAATGCAGTGGCCGTATCTACTGGTTTATCGCCACCTGCGACATTGCCTTGACAAGAGACTAAGAATAGAGTGATTAAGATAATACTAATTATATGAATCACACTCACACTCTTTTTCATACCAGAGATGAATAATTTGATTTATATAAGCTTTGTGGTTGGTTTCGAGGTAGAGCTAGGAAGTTTGTTTATGAAGTTTTATAAATAAATCTCATTTTTTAATGTTAAACGATTACTATTATTAATTATGACAAAATATACAATACACCATTTCAAAGAACAATGTATCAGTTGCGGGGCGTGCGCGGCGATTACGCCTGATTTTTGGGAGATGGATGAGAATGGATTAGCACAGTTGAAAGGTTCGGTCAAGAAAGGTGAACAATGGGAGTTGGATATTGACACTGAGGAAGCGCGGGCGATGAATCAAGACGCGGCGGATGTGTGTCCGGTGAATATTATTCATGTGAAAGAGAGAGTAGAAAAGAAAAAAGAGTAGGAATATATTTAATGTCTGTTTATTTTTTAGTATTATGGTTAAAAAATATACTTTAATAATTGAAAAAGATGAAGATGGTTGGTTAGTTTCTGAAGTAGTTGAATTACCGGGCTGCCATACCCAAGCGAGAACGATGGACCAGTTGTTGGAGCGAACTACAGAAGCAATTCGAGGATATTTACAAAATGATGAAAATGATGTGGAAGTCGTGCAACAATTTGTGGGTGTACAGCAAATAGAGGTTTAATTCTGTATGAAACTTCCTCATTTGAATGGGAAAGAGGCTGCTAAAATTGTTGAAAAGTGAGGTTTTGTGCATAGTCATACTACTGGGAGTCATATGATTTACAAGCATTTCGATGAACGGAGAACAACGATTCCACATCATGCCGGGGAAGAAATAGGACCAGGGCTTTTTAAATAAAATCATCAAAAAAGACTTAGGAATTACGCGAGAAGATTTTTTACGATATATTTGATCATTTCATTCGATGTTCTTTTTGTAAAGTTGAAGCAAATAAAAGTTGATGGCGTTGGAGTTTTTGAAGTAATTCGTTATGGCGTTTGATGAGGTCTAAGAGATGTTTTTTGATACGTTCGTGTTTGTGACGATGGTGAGATTTGGCGTTTTCATCTTTCGCGGTGTTATGTTTTTGCAGATGGTGTTCGGCGTCTTTACTTAAAGATTGAATTCTTCCATTTATTATTTGAAGTTTTTTTGCGTAGACAAACATATATGCAGCTTCGTAAGCGAGGTTCATGATGCAAAGGAATATAGAAGAGTATAAATGTCTTTGTTACTATTGTAAAATAGTTTTTAGGCGGAAGTTATTTAAATACGATTTCTTATCTGAAAGTAAGGTGATTTTTATGACTACATTTAATGGAATTATTTATCTGTCGGCGGAGGAAGTGTATGAAACACCACGTCGTGTGGCGTTTGTTGAGGGAAAAGGGAGAGGGGTTTTGGAAGGAGGATATGCTCCTTCTTTTTCGGATAAACTGGTGCAGTTTGAAGCGTTAAGGGCGTCTGAAGTGCAATTGTCGTTAGGAAAAATATCCGAACAACAGGAATTGCTAACAGAGAAAATGGTGTTGAGAGATTTGAAATATCGTTATAGTGGGCATTCAATCAGGGATAATATGGTTAAAGTGCAGGTGGGGGTAACATGTTGGCAGGAGTATCAACAAGATTATAATCGGTTACAAGAGCAAGGTTTGGCATTACAAGAATTAGGGCGACAACAATATGATGATTCCGGATTTTATTTTTCTCAAGGGTTAGGTGTTGCGATGGTGACATGTACACGAGAAAGAGATATTGTTTTAGGTGTTCGTCAGGGAAGTTCTTATACTGGAAAAATTCATGGAGCGGCGGGATGGATGAATTTTTATCCTGAAATTTGTAACATTGATCCAGTACAGGATGTGCATAGAGAATTACAAGAAGAGTTAGGTATTTCTGTGCAGGAAATTTTGGGTGTTTCTCTTTTAGGGATAGTTGGTTTTCCTCACACGCGAGAAGGAGATTTAGTATATGTCGTTCGTACAACGAAAGAAAAAGAGTATTTTACTTCGAATGCGTGGATGAATGCAGTGGATGCGAAAGAACATCAACAACTGGTGATGTTGTCTAATTTGCGAGAAGTTGAATTGCTGCTTACTGAGGGCAAAATTTTGGGGAATGATGAGAAGAGTTATGAGGTGTTACCACCCACGTTTTATGGGTTGGAACAGATTATTAAATATAAAACGTTATTGCCTGATTTTAGGAGATAACTATGGATACAGCACGTTGTTTTTTATTCGATATCGATGGGACGTTAGTTAATCTGCGTTTGATTTGGGAGGAGATGTATTTGTCGCTGTATAAAGATGTGGCGGGAGTTGAGTTGACAAATGCAGAGTTGTTGAGTAAGTTTGGGCCGCCGGAGTATGAAGGGCATCGGGTGATTTTGCAGGGAAGAGGGATAGATTCAGTTGAAACTGTCGAAGCGTTAGTGAGGGAGAGCGAAAAAAGAATGATTCAACGACTAGGCGGGCCAGATATTTCAAGTTATGTTATTCCTTATGTGCGAGAGTGTTTAGATGCGCTGAATGATGGTACAAATTCTGTAGGTATTGTGACGGGGAATATGAAGCTGATCGCGGAAGCGATTTTGCAAGGAGCGGGATTACGAAAATATTTTTCTGTCGTTGGGTGCAGTGATGAGCAAACAACAGCACGAGCACAAATTGTGGACAACGCAGTGAGTGCGTTTAATGAGAAAGGGAAAATATTTTTGGCACGAAATATACATGTGATTGGTGATACGCCACTAGATGTGCGAGCGGCGAAAGAAAGGGGATATGTATCAGTTGCTGTGGCGACAGGGCATTATAGTTTTAAAGAGCTGCGCAAAGTGAATCCGGATGTGTTGTTACGAGATTTGAAGAATTATGCGGTGATGTTTTCTTATTAGTTTTGATTTTTTACAATAATAGGATTGACTACTTCTTCACAATAATCATACAGTGATCCATTTCAAATGGTTCGAGAATTCTATAATCAATCACTGTCATTTCTTTTTCGACTTTTTTACGGACTTCTTCAAAGATTTGTTTACTTGATTTTTTGATGTCGATGGATCTTGCTTTGACGGCTAATAGACCATAGCCACCTTTTTTGAGGAAGAGTTTACAGTTGTTTAAGAAAATTTCAGGCTGATTTTTTTGGGCGATGTCTTGGTAGACGATATCCGCTTGACAGACGCGATCAACATAGGTATCTGGGTGATTGGCGTTTGCTAAAAGAGGGATGATATTTGGGCGGTGTTCGGCAAGGAAGATGAGATCACGAATTACTCTTGGCGCGGGGTCGATGCCAAAGATTATGCCGTCTTTACCGATCATGTCGGAGATAAATGATGCAGTGTAACCATGGGCAATGCCAAGGTAAAGAATGACGTCATTTTTTCTGATGCCGGCGTTGGTACAGCCTTTCATAATTGCTGCGGCTAATTTGCTTCTGGTTGGATCGAATTCTCGGTATTCGTCACCATCTTCGTGAAAGAGGCGTTCGTCAAAAGGGGTGTAACCAGGCAGGATGCTTTGTGTGTAGATGCGTTTACCTCTGGTTTCTTGATATATTTCAAATATTTTGTGGGGTTGGAGTTTACGGCTCATAGTGGTTGTGTTTTATTTTTTTGTTTATTTTTTTTTAAATAATTAATTTATTGTTATTCCTATAATATTTGTTGCAGGTTATCATTTTTGTTTTAATTTTTCAAGTAGTTCTTTTTTGTATTGTTCGGCTTTAAATTCGCCTTTAAAGTAATCAAGTCTGGCGCATAATGAGAGTTTATCTGCTAACACACGGGCGGCGCGGCCTTTTTCAGTGCGTTTGGCGTTTTGAATTAACGGGTGATTAATAATTACCCCATGTTTTGGACTGCGGTTGCCGGTTTTGAGGTGGCGAAATAATGCTTTTTCTGCACCAAGTAATTGGACGGTTGAGGCGGGGAGTAAAGCGAGGTTTTTGAGGCCTTTTGCTAATTCGATTAGTCGGGCAGCGATGGTTGTGCCAGCAAGAGATTGGAGATTTGCACAGTATTGTTTCATGACGGTTTCAAGATATTGTTCATGCTGCTGACGTAACGTGTAGAACGAGAGAATTTGTTGAGCGAGTAGTTTCATTTGTTGCAGATGAATTTCAGCAAGTTCAGTGCCCATACTTTCTTCAGTGAGTTTAATTTCTTCGGCTAATTGTGATTTGGTTTTTTCGATAAGAAGTTCGGCGTATTTTTTATGATCGGGTGTTCGGTGGGATAGTTCAGGAAAATATAATGAGTACCATTCACGTAGACGTTTACTTAAAATGTTGACATTTTTGTCGATTTCGTTGATATTAGCGATGGTTTGGATGATTAATTGGTCTTCTGATACGGATAATTGCATGGCGGATTTGGTGATTAAGCGGTTAAAATTTTTGAAACTGTTAAAATATTTTTGGTCTTTGAATAACGCGAGAACTTGGAATAATTTATCTTGTGGTAGAGGGAGGGTATTGGGGTGGGATTTTTGAAGCTTTTCTTCGATGATCGATTTTTCAAGATATTGATCAATCGAGGTGAAAATATTTTGGTCGATGATGTTTAGATTTTGATCTAAGATAAAGCTACCAATGATGTTGGTGAAGAGGTAGGTTGTCATTTTATTTGGTTTGTTGTTAGATATTGTTTATTATATATAGTAGGTGTTTATTATATCTAATAGAAAAAGTGGTGTTTTTTAAAAGGGTATCGGAAAATTTTGATGACTTGGAGAGTTAGTGTTTGTAAGAGATTTTTGGCGTTTTTGCCTATTTTTTTATATAGTTTAGGCGAGATTTTTCATAATTTTGCTTGATTTGCGTAATCTTTTTAAAAAGAGTTTTTTTCAGGAAGTATATGGAGTATATGCTTTCTACTATAGATAGGATACAGTGTTTGTATTGTTCGCAGAGTCTTTGTGAGGAGTTATGGAGGTCGGAGTGGAAAGAGCATGTACATCATTATAAGTCGGTGAAGTGTGATGATTGCGGGAAGAAGAATTGGTTAAAAGCGCCGTTTTTAGGTTCAGGACATGATCAAGTTTCGCAGAAAGGAACGAAGACAATTGAGTCAGTGATTCGAAGAGTGGGGGAGAAGTAACTTTATATGCTCTTGTTTCTTTTCGATGTCTGAGGTGGTTTAAAATGGTTGGGATTTTAAAAGAAGGAATGTCAGCGCCGGTGTTTTCGTCGGTGAATCAGGATAGGAAGACAGTTTCTTTAGGCGATTTTAAAGGAAAGAAGTTGGTGTTATATTTTTATCCAAAAGATAATACACCGGGATGTACGATTGAGGGGATTGAGTTTACGTCGTTGTTGCCGGCGTTTAGGAAGTTAGGGGTGGAAGTTGCGGGTGTGAGTCCGGATTCGGTTAAGAGTCATTGTAGTTTTCAGAAGAAGCAGAAGTAGAAGTAGAAGTTGTTGAGTGATGAGTCAAAGGAGATGATGGAGATGTATTGGGTG
>CAYSCV010000065.1:0-7765 GCA_964429715.1 uncultured Methanosarcinales archaeon | reverse complement strand
TTTCTGTACAGAAGGCTCTGCCTTCTTGTATTCGACCCTGCGATTTTTCCAATAACAAAAATTAGGTACGAACGATGGCTTCGCTACTTGCCAATTCTTTATTTATCTCTTTATACAATTCATGGATTTTAGCGATAACTTCAGGAGCAGGTTTTTTGGTAGAGAGGGTTAGAAATGCTCTTAATCTCTTGATTTGATCTAATTCTAATTTAACCAATGCAAGAAATTGTTGTCTTTTTTCTTGAGGTAAAATTCGAGCAGCTTTGTTTTCAATCTTGATACTTTGTTGTAATGAACCTAAAAATAGTTCAATACGGCGCGCCAACGCATCGGTGTGCGGGTCTTGTTCTCTTGATTCGTTTAATACCAAGACTAATTCTTCAATTTTTGTCGCAATAGCGCTATATGTACCACGAACTTGACGCAGGTAGGATGGCAGATCAACCACGTTTATTCCTCCTTGCCGAGGATGTCGGCAGTACTTGCTCCTAAGACAGATAAGAGTAAGGTTGAGGCTACAATTTTGTAGGTATATTCGAAGTGGCTGGAGGTGTCGATGAAGCCGAAGATGGCGAGGCTTAACACGACGACAATAATAGAGATGACATAGACAACGGCCATTCTTATCGGGATGAAGCGCAACACTTTAATTTCTTTGACTTTGCGAAATCCTGAATAGTACATGAAAAAGAAGCAGACGATAAGGGAAAAGAGGTAGAGAAGAGTGGCACGGGACATGGAGATTCTTTCGGCTAATTCAGCGCCATAGAAGAAAGCAAAATGACCAATTGTGCCAATTAACGCTCCAACGGTGCTGCGGCCGATATCAGATTTGGTGATTTTGGTTAAAGGATGGGGACCAACATTTTTCTCCACTTCTTTTTTTAATTGTTGAAGGCTGGCAAGTTCTTTTTCTTGCAGTACTTCAATCTTTTCTTCTTCTTGGAGGACTGTTTTTTTGACATTCCTCTTTTTTTTCTTACCCATGAGAATATAGAATGAGGCATGACATATAAATCTTACTCTTTCAGGCTGATAATTGACTCTTTCACGAGCGGAATTCTTTTAAAGGAAAAGAGATTTTGAAGGGAGATATGGCTTTTTCGAAGACGTTTCCGCGGACGGTTCCAGGGACTAATTATCCTTTGTGGGAGGAAGTGTTTCTTACTGCTGATGAGGAAAAAAGATGTGAGGAGCAATGTCAGCAAGAGAATTTTCAGCTGATGAATAAGTGTTTACAGGAAGCGAAGACGGTTGCAATCAAGCATGGAATCAATACGGATGAGAATGTAGCGCGGATTGCGATTGCGTTATTTGAGAAGCGGGCGTCGCATGTGGTATTCTGGAAGGAATCAAAAGCGAAAGAAAAGTTTGATGAGAAGAAGTGAAAAGAGTTGGGTGTTGTGGTGTTTAGAAAAAATAAGATTATTTCTTTTTCTGTGGTAATTTGAGGTATTTCTTTAAGATGGTTTCAAAACTTTCCAATTCTTTCTTAGTATTAAAGTAGAGCATATGCGGGCCGTCTTTTGTGAAGAGGTAGCCACCTAAGAACCATTTGTCCAATTTGTGACCGGTGATATCTTTTAATGGGACGCTAACTTTATTACTTGAGAAACGGGTTTTACGGTGAATTTTTATTTCACTTGCGGTAATTTGATAGGCGTCTTCAACTTGGCGAATGAGCTGCATGATGTTTGCAATGATGATGTAGACAACTAAAAATAAGAGTGCGTATAACACAGTGTACCAACCTTGCGTGAAGCCAAAAGAGAGGTAAAAGATTAACGCGGTGAGAACAACAACCATAAATATCTCTAAACGCATGTAAAAGACGCTGCGAGCGGGAAATTTCCAATTTACTTTTTCTATTTTTGCCATAGTTACATCCTCTCGTCAATTATAGGAGCTTTAGTCATGCTGATTAATGAAGCGATAAACATGGTGATGAAAATTATCATAAATGAAACACCAAAATTGAGGCTACGTGGCAAGACAAGGTAATAACTTGTAAGGATGCCAATCATGGAAATGAGCATGAAACTGCCCTTCAAAGGAGTAGGGTGCCAACTTTTATCTACGCGTTTAACACTTTTATGTTTAGAACCACTGTGTTTTTTTGCTTTTGCCATTGTTATCACCTCTTTAGTGGAATGAATATATTAGTGTTTTTAAAGGTTGCGTTGTTTTGGCGGGATGATTTAAGAAAAAGAGGTGTTAAATGCACTATTTAGACTGAGAATCTTTTTGATCTTGGACTATAGAGTCAAGAGATTTCCGGGCAGGAAAATATAAATAAGGGGGAGGTGTATCTTTCTGTTCTACAGATATTTTTTTTTCTTCTAATTCAAGACGTTTTTGGTGGAATTTATATGCTATAGCAGCGCTGCCAATAAGCATAAATAAAGATATACCATCTTCAATGATAGGGGGTTGATGTTGTTGGAAATAGCTTTGCAAGCCCATGCCTACCCCTATACCTCCCACTATTGCAGTGAGGTAGCTTATTCTTTCAAAGTAAAGAAGAGAAGGAATAGTTGGTTGGAATTTCATGATTTTCGAAAAAATCTTAGCTTTTTAAGAACTTTTCGACTTCTTTTGCTGCTTTTTTGCGTTTTTCATGATGGTCCTTAAGAAAAATAGTCATTTTTTCAACAAGGATTTGTTTTAATTCGCCGCTTAAGAGTTTGCCGGATTTGTAGTCGTTTTCGATTTTTTGAAGTTTAGCGTCATCGGGTTCAAAACCGTAACGGAGCATTTGAAAAGCGACGTCCGTGTCAGGATTGCCGCCAAATTTGCGATGTTCTTCTAGAGTAGCTTGGCCACCGGAAAATGCGTATTTTTTGATTTTGCGAGCGGCTTCTTCAGGTGTGTCAGTGAGAGCGATATAGGAATTTTCATTGGAAGAGGACATTTTGCCGCCGTCTAGACCGGGCATGAATTTATGATAAGTTGAACTGAGTTGGATGAATTTGAATTCTTTAATACGTTGAGATACGTCACGAGCGAGACGTAGATGAGGATCTTGATCGGCGCCGACAGGAACAATGACAGGGAGAGGTGCGCCTTCGAATTCTTTTAATTGTGGATGGAGCATGTCAGATGCTTGCAATAAGGAGGAACTGATTTTGCCAGGAGAAATTTCGCCGTAGATGGCTTGCATTTCGTTAAATGTGATATGGCGAGCAAGCATATTGGCGAGGGTGTAGTAAGCATTAGATTTATTGCCGTCTTGTGATCTGTTTGATTGGAAGTAGAAGTCGCATTTCTTTAAGTCTAATCCGAGAGCAACGTAGTTTGTGAGATATTCTTGGATGGCGGTTTCGCGCAGTTGTTTCATATCTGGGATACGGGAATTGTAGGCTTCGATATCGGCGACGGTGAGATAAATTTTAGCACCTAATGATTGGTAGAAGATGATTTGGTCAGCGACCATTTTATGGCCGAAATGAAATTTGCCAGAAGGCATGAGGCCAGTCATCATGACAAATTTCTTTTTTTGTTTAATGGCGTCGGTTATTCTATTGAAATCGCGGTGAGCAAAGATGATATTGCGACGGAAGAGTGGAAAAGAATCGAATTCTTTGGGAAGATTTTGGAGGGGTTGCAGGCCAAAGTCTTTCATCAGGCGAGCGTAATCAATTGTGCCTTTGACTTCCCAAGGAGTGACGGTGTGGGTCATGTTATATGTGGAAAAGAAATGGTATTTATATACTTTTCAGTGTCTGTTCTTTCATTTTCTGATAGCAATAATCCATAATACGTTGCAGATTTTCACAGTCTTCGCGGTTGTAGTCAAGAAGTAGTTGGAGGTATTCTCGATCACCAGAGGCGTGAAAGGCTTTCCAGAGTTCGACGGGGTTGCCGTATAAGTGAGAGGGGCGTTTGAGATTAAGAGTATGTTCTATTTCTTTTAATCCACCGTCGAGGTTGAGTTTTATGCATAATGGCTTAAGATCGATGTGAGGAATGGTGAAGTTGAGGTGGAGTTGCTTTTTTAGTTTGGGTAGGTCGAATGTGGCGCCGTTAAATGTAATAAGTAGTTTATATTTTTGAAGTTCTTTTTCGATTATATTTTTTTCGAGATTAGCACCTTTGAGGAAGAAGTTAGTGTTGTTATTTCCATCGTGAATGCCGACGAGGATAACTTTGCCTGAGGAGTTGATTTCGATGTCGAGGTAGCCGGCTTGGTCTTTGAAATAATTGTATAATCGCCACTGTTCTGTTGCGGGAAGTTTGTTGAGAAAGTAGGAGCTGTTATCTTGTTTTATTGCTTGTTGTGCTTGTCTGATTTGGCGGTCGTAGTAGGATTTTTTCTCTGGTGCGATGCCTTTGATAGTTTTGGTTTGGAGAAAAGTGGGCCAATCAGGGATGTGTTGTGCCCAGATATGTTGTTCTTTTTTTGTACTTATTTTTTCAAGGAAGAGGAAGGTGTGGTGGATCATAGAGGAGGACTTTTTGTAATTTGAAAAATGATGATTCAAAAAATTATGCTTTCGCAAACTGAGGGAAAAAATCAATTACCAATTTTTCGTCCAAGTGGGGAATTTTTTTGTCTTCTTTATTACTTACTTTTATCAAACCGAGACCTTCAAAATATTTTATGTTACGAAATACTACTTCGTATGGTTTATTGAGTTCTTTTGCCAACTGATAAATGTTTTTGATGTTGTTTTTATGAATTCGCTGCAATAATTTTATGCGTTCAGGGCTAAATACTTTAGCGAATGTTTCGGGGGTCATGACTATTCCTTCTTCTGGTTGTTTTAATGTTCCTTTATTTATTTTTTCTTGAAGTTCTTGGTTATATTTTGTTAAAGAATCTACTATTTTAATTTTCATAAAGTGTCATCTCCAAAGTTAATATTTAATTGAAAATGCTCAATTAAAATAACTGCACTTATTTTTTTTATTATTTTATCTGCTTCTTGAAATGAAAGAGTTTCTCGGAGCACTTCTTTCTTTTTGTATATGTGGATATGACTGCCAGTAACTCCTTCGTGGAGATAGTTGTCAATTCTACATATTTGAATCCATTCTGTTCCGTCAAAATAGAGCATTTGAATTGCCCATTTTAGTGATTCAGGATATTCTTTTTCATTTTCCCGTTTCCACAGATTTTTGACCAACCGTACGTTTTCTCCGTATAGTTCATTTAAATCAGTAATTAATGGTTTCATGTATGAGTTGACAGGTCATATATTTAAACTTTGTGGTGTTTGTTTAGAAATGTAGTGATTATGCTTCTATATAAACTCTATCCGCAGTTGTCCAGTGCAAGAAATTAGGAAACTACCTAATTTCTGCACAGAAATACGATATTCTTCGTATTTCTTGTGACCAGTGGAGAGTTTGAGAGGAAAATGGGATTAAAATAGCTTAATATTTATATATTAATAAAGATATTACAACTGAACAAAAGTGAGATACTATGGCTAAAAAATTATTAGAATATATTTTTGAGAAGATAGCACAATACAAAGCTGAAGCTCCTCTGCGTAGACAACAAAAATTGGAACAAATCAGATACGAAACGGAGTTAATGCGGTTACGAACAGAAAAAAGTGCATTAGAAGCACAGAAAAGAAATTACGATTCCCAATATAAACCACAAGAAAGAAGAGAGTTTGATCATTTTGGAGGGTTCGTTTTAAATCCGCAATTATCTCATAATAGTTCAAAAATGAGACAATATAAATCACCACAATTTAAACCAAAAGTAGATTGGGATTTCATGTTTCATGGAAATAAAAAACTAAGAAGAAGATAAGTATTATTCCAAATTAAAACTAAAAAGATACCCGTGTTCTTCTCTGTGGTTTTCTTTTTGCTTTAAAGCTAACTTTCTGACCACTACTTGTTCTAAAAGATACTGGTCTTTTTGTTTTAGTTTTCTTTGTTTGAGCTAAAAATGATGGCATAATAAATATAAATAATTGTCCTATAAAAATGTTCCTATATTTTTTTTCGTATTTTACACAATAAACATTATATGAATCTCAAAAACATTTAAATATAAGATTGTGTTTGATATTAACATAGAGAGAGGTGAATTATTATGTCACGAAACTATTTTGATATTAGAATAAAACCAATGAATGTTTGGGGAACATCTAAGAACACAAAAAAACGACAGCTAACAAATGCACAAAAAGTGTTTGCATGGGAAAATAAATCACATGGATGTAATATTTGTGGAAAACAAGTTATAAAGTTCTCAGATGCAGAATTTGACCATACACGAGCACATTCTAAATCCGGCGCAACTAATTTATCTAATGTAAAAATAGTTCATCGCCAATGTAATAGAATAAAAGGAAAGAAATCTCTTTCCGAAACAAAAAAACTGTTAGGTATTAAATTAAAAATAAAAAAGAGAAAAATCACTAAGAAAAAATTGACTAAACAAAAACAGATTAATCCTTTTGGACAACAAATTAACATCCCTTCATTTAAGTTTTAAAAATTTAGGTTTTATCTTATTATTTATTGCTAAAAATTATATTTAAATCTTCACAACTCCACCACAATCTTCTTTGTCTTCAAATCAACACGCTGGATCTTTTTTTCTTTTTTTAATTCAGTCGCAATCTCATCCCATTTTTTGGTCTTCTTCATTTCGGTGACGATTTCCAATAATTTTTTAATGGGTTGGTATTTTTCATAGATTAATTCGCCTTTCTTGGTGTTTTGGATAATTAATTCCTCTTGTTTTATAATCGCGGCTTCCTGCTCCCCAATCATATATTCCATGGATTTTATTTTCTTTTCGTAGGGGGAGGCTTTTTGAAATGGAATTAACGCGTCGATTGCTTCGTTGTAGGTTTCGGTCTGTTTGAGAGGAGTGCAGTTGCTTAATGGAAACGGTGTGATTTGTTCCGCGTAGATGAAGCCTTGTTGTTTTTTTAATAACGAGATCATTTGTTGTAATGACGCGTATACTTTTTTACATTCAGAGATACTTACGTTTGTTGGTAATTGATTTTTGTCTATTCCAGCTCTGGTACATACTTCTTCGGCGTAGACACCACCTAAGCCAATATCGGTGGCCAAGGTGGTTGCTAGATTTTTTTTATCGCTTTTTTGAAGAATAGTGATGAATTCTTTTTCAGGAATTGTTTTCCAATTAACGGCGCTTGTAGGGAAAAGATATTTTTCACCTGGCTTTACGGAGCGGTCTTTCCATTCTTGTTTTTCTAAAACGCCGATGATAATTAGGTTTTCATCGGTGAGAATAATATTTCCTTTGGAGAATAGTTCGATGATGAGAATGAATTTTTCTTTTTTTTCGAGTTCGAAGATGATGATGCGTTCGGAATCTTTTTGAGTGATAGATTTGACGAAGGCGTTATCAAGGTATTTACGAAGAAGCATGCTGAAGCCGGAGGGGCGAATGGAGGATTCTTTAAGCGAGGTTAAGCAGAGCCATTTTCCCGGAATGATCTTAAGCAGTTGTTTGCCTTTATTGGGTACGTGGAATTGTAAAAGGAGTTCTTGGCCTTCTTGGTGATATAAGTGAGGGATTTTGCCTTTGACAAGAAATTGGAGTTCATTGATGAGGGCGGTGAGTTCAAATGAGGAAATGTTTTTTTTGGGCATGTTAGGAGTATTTTAATTGATTTTAAATAACTTTAGTTAGTAGAATAAAAATGGAGCGCCCGGAGGGATTTGAACCCTCGATCTGCTCCTCTGCAGGGAGCCGCTTTAACTGCTTAGCCACGGACGCGTTAGATTACGTTTTAGATGACGCATTTATATAGTTTTCGAG
>CAYSCV010000064.1:0-7978 GCA_964429715.1 uncultured Methanosarcinales archaeon | reverse complement strand
ATCCGGCCATTCTGCCGGCCCTTTAGGCATGGCTGACATCTTCACTGCGTTGTATTTCAACGTCCTCAAACACAATCCCAAACAACCATTCTGGACACAACGCGATCGTCTCATCCTCAGCAACGGCCACATCTGCCCAGTCTTATACGCCGCCATGGCCAACGCCGGCTATTTCCCAAAAGCAGAACTAAAAACTCTCCGAAAACTAGGCTCCCGTCTGCAAGGCCATCCCCATCGCACTTCTCTCCCCGGCCTTGAAACTACTTCCGGCCCTTTAGGTTCAGGCCTCTCGCAAGCCTGTGGCATGGCCTACGCTCTCAAACTTGACAACAAACCAAATACCATTTTTTGTCTCATGTCCGATGGCGAGCACCAAGAAGGCAACACCTGGGAAGCCATCATGTTCGCAGCCAAATACAAACTAAATAATCTTATCGCCATTCTCGATCGCAATTTTATCCAAATCGATGGCTATACCGAAACTATCATGCCTCTTGAACCTTTAGCACAAAAATATAAATCATTCAATTGGGATGTCATCACTCTCCCCGGCAACGATATGAAAAAGATCATATCCACGTTAAACGCAATCAAACACAAAAAACGCCAAAAACCAACAATGGTTATCGCCAATACCATTCCTGGCAAGGGCGTCTCCTTCATGGAAAACGACTACACCTGGCACGGCAAACCCCCGACCAAAGAACAAGGTGAGATTGCTCTCGCCGAATTATGCAACATCGAAGCAAAACTTCAAGGGAAAAAATGTTCCCTTTGTCGTTTCCAACATGACCAATGCATCTGCATTAAAACAAGATAAACAAAAAAATCATACAATCATGACCCAAACCGACCTTACAAAATTAACCGGACTAAACAAAAACCTATACCTAGATTTCAGCAAAGAAAAAATTCCAACAAGAAACGGTTACGGCGACGGCCTGTTAGAGCTCGGCAAAACCAACAAAAATATCATGGCCCTCTGTGCCGATCTAACCGAATCCACAAGAGTCGAAGCCTTCGCCAAAAAATATCCCAATCAATTCATTGAGCTTGGCGTCGCCGAACAAAATTTAGTTACCGTCGCTGCAGGCCTCGCTGCCATGGGCAAAATTCCTTTTGCCTCTTCGTACGCCTGCTTCTGCCCTGGTAGATGCTGGGAACAAATTAGAACAACCATCTGCTACAACGATAGAAACGTCAAAATCATCGGCGCTCATGCCGGCATCTCCGTTGGCCCCGATGGCGCCACTCATCAAATGTTAGAAGACATTGCGTTAATGCGCTCTCTCCCCAATATGATTGTCATCGTTCCTGCCGACTACGAACAAACCAAAAAAGCCACAATTGCTTTAGCAAAATATAAAGGCCCAGCCTATATGCGCTTTGCCCGTGAAAAAACACCACAACTAACATCCTCAAAAACCCCCTTTGAAATCGGCAAAGCCCAAATACTCAAACAAGGAACCGACATTGCCATCATCGGCGCCGGTCCCATAATTGCCGAATGTCTCAAAGCCGCCCAACTTCTTCAAGAAAAACACATCAATGCCATGATCATCAACTGCCACACCATTAAACCATTAGACCAACCGGCGATTCTTGCCGCCGCAAAACAATGCAAACGTATCATCACTGTCGAAGAAGCCCAAATCACCGGCGGTTTAGGTGGCGCTATCACTGAATATTTATCTGAAACATATCCCATCCCCATTAAACGCATCGGCATTCGCGACCACTACGGCGAATCCGGTACTCCTGATGAATTATTACAAAAATTTGGTCTAAGCGTCGAACATATTGCCAATGAATCTATTACCTTAATTCATCATAGCAAACATAAAACTAACTAAATAAAACGGAGGTGATTCCATGAGTGAATGCGCAGGCTGTGGTGAAGCCATGAATAAAGGCGACCCTTGTAGTGGCTGTGAACAGTGTAAAATTTGTTGTGAATGTTAAATATTTTTTTTGTTTTTTTAGATTATATTTATTTTTTATTGATAATGGCAGTCAATAAGAGAAATTGAGTGCATTTAACAAAATATCTCACACCCTTCTCCCGCTCGTCCGCTCAAATTTCAACACCTCAGAAACCTCACTAATCCCTCTCGACTGCAATATCGCAAGCATCTCATTAAACACCAATGCCGTTGCCTGCACATCTCCCATCGCTCGATGCGCTCGCATATTCGTAATATTCAAATGTCCGCATAAATCCGATAACCGTTTGCGCGGCAACTCCGGAAATAACCGATTTGCCAGCTTTCGCGTACACAACCGCTCTCCTTCCAACCGATGCCCATGCACCCGAGCATTATGTTCTAAGAATCCATAATCAAACGTCGCATTATGCGCAACAAACACATCATCACCTAAAAAATCCACAAACCCCGGCAGCACCTTATTAATCATTGGCGCATCCTTCACCATCGCATCAGAAATCCCTGTCAACTTTGTAATAAACGAAGGTATCCGCACCTGCGGATTCACTAAAGTCTCAAACGACTCCGCAATCTTCCCATTACGAATCCTTGCCGCCGCAATCTCTGTAATCTGATGATAATTCTTCGAAAGCCCTGTCGTCTCAATATCTACCACCGTGTACATCAAAAAGAATCAAAAAGAACTGCTTTATAAGAATTTCTTTTGTCTAAACTAGAGTCTCTCTACAAAAAAGTGCATTTAACGCTCAAACGGATGCTTCCCCCCAATACAATACGTGCATAAATGTTGTGCTGGTATCCCTGCTCGTTGAAAACCTTTTAACATTCCTTCTAATGAAATATATCGCACCTGGATCCCCGCTTCGCGGGATATTTCTTCCTGCGTTCTTCCTCGCGCGATAAAATTAGTTTTATCTGGAGGCATATTAACCCCAAACATACATCCTCGCGCAACCCCATCTTCTCCTACAATACCAATAGGAGGCGTATAATTAATCACATAGGCTTGCGCCACCTCTACCTCCTTATATAATAAATGTTGCACTCTGCGAATAACAGTTCCTCGTACCGTGCTATCATCAATCACCACAACTCGTTTCCCCTTCAACCTCTCTTTCATTCTTGGCAATAAAAATAAATTCTCATCAATGGCCGCCTCTCTTTTCTCTTGACTTGATTCCATAAAAGAACGTACTTCATCTAACTTATAAAAAACCGAAGTAGCATTTTTTCCTATTTTTTCCGCAAAGACATCTGCCGCCGCTTCCGGACAATTTGGCACCCAAGTCACCACATCAATTCCTTCAGGACAACACTCTTCTGCTGCAATCTCCCCAAGAATCATCCGTAATTCATTAATACTTACCCCATTCGTAATTGAATCTCGATGCCCTAAATAATTATGTTCAAAGAAACAATACGATAAATCCGGTTCAACCACTTGCCTTCGTTGCGCAATTCCCGTTGGCGTTAAATAATAAACCGATCCTGGTATTAAATTTCGTTTGAGAACCGCTCCATTTTTTCGTAACGCAATATCTTCCGACGCAATCACTGCTTTTCCATCTTTTTCTCCTAACACCCCCGGTTTTATGCCCGTCCTATCTCTCATCACCATAACCCCTGCCCGATCTCGCTGTGCCACCGCAATCGTGTATGATCCAGGAATAGTCTTTAAAAATTCAAATTCTCCCTGTTGCGCAAAATAATGCAATAATGCCTCCGTATCACACTCTGTGCGTAACATCTTTTTATCTATTGTGCTAAAATACTTTTCCTCTACTTGGCCATTATGAACCGCCACAAAATCACAATCACGAATAATAACATGACTCCCATGATATTCTTCAATACCTCCTATCGTCTGCGGATGCGCACTTTTAAGCAAATCCCCATCTCCCCCTTTTGTTTTATATCTCACATGCGCCATATAGGTATGATAATTTGAACTTGGAAATATATCCTCTAAGCTGCTCAATGCTACTGCTTTTACGGATCCCACCCATTTAATCACATCCAATTTTCTATCCCCAATCGCTGCAATCCCCGCCGCATCCCTTCCTCGATGCTGTAAATCCTGAATCATCGCATACGCATCATGCAATGTATGTGCAACCACTAATCCACAATTATGTTCCAGAACCTCACTCATTCTTCCTCAACACTAAAAACGCTATAAATACATTATTGTGCTAAAACATCACAATTCCACCCCTCTCTTCCTAAATTCATTTATAAACCATACTCCTCACAAACCCCAATCAATCCAAACATTTATTAACAAAAAAAAGTTCCTTCCCTTATGCCCAAATTTCCTCAAACAACCATCAATTTCAACGCTATTCCTTCTCATTATGCGTTGGAATTCGCACCCAACTTCTCCACATTTACTTATCAAGGCAAAGCCACTATCTCTGTAACACTCCAAAAAGCAATCAAACTCATAACCCTGCACACCAAAGAATTAACCATCAAAAACGTCCAGCTCATTCACAACAAAATAACCTACGAACCTCAAATTCACGTCAACGAACCCAAAGAAGAATTGCAGCTCACCCTCCCTAAATCCCTCAAAGGCCCCGCAACCGTAATCATTGATTACCAAGGCAACCATAACGACCAGATGTATGGCTTTTATCGCAGCTCCTACACTCAAAACAACAAACAAGAATATATGCTCACAACCCAATTCGAAGCCGCCAACGCCCGCGCCGCGTTCCCCTGCTTCGACGAACCTTTTTTTAAAGCAACCTTTGACGTCTCAATCACCACAGAAAAACCACTGACAGTTATTAGTAATATGCCAATTAAAAAAGAAATTCAACTGGGACAAAACAAAAAACAAGTCATCTTCCAAACCTCTCCCCAAATGTCCACCTACCTCTTATACCTTGGCATTGGCAACTTCCTCTCCAAAGCCACAAAATTAAATAACGTTGACATCCGCGTGTATACCACTCCTGACAAAATCAAATACGCCGACCTCTCTTTGCACTACACAAAAATATTTCTCGACTACTTCCAAAAATATTTCCAAATTCGTTACCCTCTTCCAAAATTAGATATGCTTGCCATTCCCGACTTTGCCTCTGGCGCCATGGAAAACTGGGGCGCCATCACGTTTCGAGAGATAGCTCTCTTAGGCGATGAACATACCTCTGTTGTCGTCAAACAAAACATCGCCATCACCGTTGCTCATGAGTTAGCTCACCAATGGTTTGGCAACTTGGTCACCATGCAATGGTGGGATGACCTGTGGTTAAACGAAAGCTTCGCCACATTCATGAGCTATAAAGCGGTTCATGATTCTTTTCCTGAATGGGAATTGCCCTTGCAATACTTTGAAGACACTATTTGTAACGCCCTCTCTGCAGATCAATTAATCTCCACTCATCCCATCAACGTCAAAGTAAATACACCCGGTGAAGTCGATGAAATTTTCGATCACATTAGTTACGATAAAGGTGGCAGTGTCTTGCATATGTTGGAACATTTTGTCGGTGAAACCACATTTCAAGAAAGTCTAACAAAATATTTACAAAAATACTCCTACAAAAACGCCACTAAATTTGATTTATGGACCGAACTTCAACACACCTCCCAAAAAAAGAATCTCACCTCCATGGTCCATCGCTGGATCACTCTCCCTGGCTATCCTTTAGTTAGCGTAAAAAAAACAAAAGGAGGCTACGAACTCACCCAACAGCGCTTCACATTAAAACATAAAACATTTCCCCAACAATGGTTGATTCCTATTGTCTATCAAACCGCCGAAAATACCACTAAAACCATTCTCCTCTCTGCAAAAAACCAAACGATAAAAGAATCCTCACCATGGATTAAACTCAACGCCAAACAAGACGGCTTTTATCGCGTCGCCTATGACTCTTCCACATTAAAACAACTTGGCATTGCCATCCAACAAAAAACCATCTCAACCCTTGACGCCGCCGGTATCGAAAACGATTTATTTGCGTTAACCATCCAAGGTAAATACTCTTTAAATGACTACCTTCAATTCATTGAACAATATTACCTTGACGCTCAATACCCTTTAAACTCCAGTATTTCAATCCATCTCAGTTCATTATTTCGTTTAACCTACAACAAAAAAACCGCTTTTTCCAAACTTCAGAAACTCTCCCTTACGTTCCATAACAAACTTCTCCAACAACTCGGCTGGGATCGTAAAAAGACTGAACCAAACACCCAAACAATGCTGCGTTCTATGACTATTTTTGCATTAGGTCTAGCAAATGATAAACCCACTTTACAAAAAGCATCTGATCTATTCCACCAACTCAAAACTAAAAACAATCTTGATCCAAATATCAAAAGCGCAATCTATAACCTTGCCGCCTGGCGTGGCAAAGAAGACACATTCAATTATATTTTAGAGAAATATAAAAAAGAACCGCTTCCTGAAGAACAACGCCGCCTCCTTCGTGCTTTATCCATGTTTTCCTCAACAGAATTACAACACCATGCCCTCAACATTTCTATGACCTCAACCGTTCGTCTGCAAGATTCCTACGTCATCCCTTTAAGTCTCTCTGGCAACCCTACCTGTACATTCATCTGGTCATGGACAAAACAACACTGGCCTGCGTTAATGAAAAAGTACTCCTCTGGCACCCATATGCTTCCCCACTTTGTCCAAAATCTTGCTGGCACTGACAACAAAAAAGAGCAGCAAGAAATCAAAGAATTCTTTGCACAAAAACAACATCAACGCGACGACATGAAAATGGCCATTACCCAAACACTTGAACGCATTGATGTTATTATCAATTTTTTGGAAAAGAATAAGATAAAATAGAATTATAATTATTTTTGTTTTTTCTACATTCTCTCTCTTCCACAACCCTTTTAAAACCCCCTCTAAAATCATTTTGAATGGACCAAATCGACATCACCATCATCGGCGGCGGCGTCATCGGCCTTGCCGCAGCCTACTACCTCACAAACGCGTATCCCAAAAAATCTATTGTCATTCTAGAAAAAAACGCTCGGTTAGGAGAAGAACAATCCACCCACAACTCCGGCGTTCTCCATTCTGGCTGGGCCTATACACCCAATTCTCTGAAAGCAAAATTATGCGTACGGGGCAATAGCCAACTCAAAGAATTCGCCAAAGAGCACCACATCGCGTGCAAAGTAACCGGCAAACTCATCATCGCTACCAATCACAAAGAATTAGATATTCTGAGTCATTACTTCCAACGTGCCATGCAAAATCATGTTCTCAATATGAACATGCTTTCTCCCCCTCAAATCACAGATTTTGAACCAAATGTCCGAGGCATCGCCGCACTCCGTATTCAATCCGCCGGCATCATCGACGCCGCATCCTATTGCAAAAAACTAGAACAACTTGTAAAACAAAACGACGGCATCATTCTCTCAAAGCACACAGTCACATCCATCCTTCCAACAGAAAAATCATTCATCCTCAATCTCAACACTCAAAAAGAACCAGTCCAATTCGAAACAAACCTCCTCATCAACACCGCCGGCCTCAACGCCACCTCAATTGGCAAAATGATCAACCCAAATTTTCCCTACCTCATCAGCCCCACTCGCGGCGAATATATGAAATTCAACAAAACCACAAGACCAGATCTCAACATGTCCGGCCTCAACGTCTATCCCGTTCCCCAACCAATCCCCGGCATGTACAACGAATATCATAAACAAAAATATGCATTAGGCAACCATCTCACCCCCACATTTGATATGCAGCCAGACGGCACAATCACCCTTGGCAACACTGTCTTAGTCGGCCCCCTCACCACTTCCCACATTCCAAACACCCCTCACACAAAAAAAACACCGCAAGAATTCATCCAAACCCTTCATAATTATTTTCCTTCAGTACAAGAAGAAGACCTCCAACCTGATCAAGTGGGAATTCAAGCAAAAATCAACAACTACAGCGACTTTGTAATCGAACAAGACCACAAATACAAAAACGCATTTCATATTCTAGCAGATTCCCCTGGACTTACTGCTTCATTAGCCATTGCTCAATA
>CAYSCV010000063.1:0-8148 GCA_964429715.1 uncultured Methanosarcinales archaeon | reverse complement strand
TACAACAGGTGGACTAATAATAAAATGTTTTTGTTATTACTCTACCTGTTGTATTTTCAATGACCAAAATGGAGGAGGATAGATGTCAACTGCTGTCTCTGGTTTGATGGAGGTGAAAGTGTCTTCTACAAGGAAGACACTCATCTACATCATGATTATTTTTCCTGCGCTCGCTTTCCTGATCGGACCTTGGCTCGCAACTCGGGGATTTCGCCCGGTAGACATTCTCATACTCGCGGTGCTCTACCCGCCGATTGCCTTCGGGGTGACCGGTGGTTTACATCGATTTTTCACCCATGCAAGCTTCAAAACAACCAGAACGATAAAGATCATTCTGGGGGTTTTCGCCTTGATGGCGTTGGAGGGTGAGATCAAGACCTGGGTTGCAGATCATCTGCACCATCACAAGTATTCCGATACGGAGGACGATCTTCACTCGCCGATGAGGGGCTTCGCGCACGCGCACTTTGGGTGGTTCTTCGGCACGAAAAAAGGAAACCCTGAAGTATACTGCAAGAGACTCCTCCGGGATTCCGACATCGCTTTCTTAGACAAAGCGTGGCCCCTCATCGCGCTCGTTACCATCTTTGGGCCACTAGCCTTTGGATGGGAAGCGTTTGTCTGGGGCCTCGTCCGGATTTTCCTCATCCATCACGTGACATGGAGTATCAATTCCCTCTGTCACATGATCGGTACGCATCCGCGTGACACCGGCGACAATTCGCGAAACATCTGGTGGCTCGCTTGGATATCTTTTGGTGAGAGTTGGCACAACTTTCACCACTGGGTTTCTGGGCTCGCTCGGCACGGGACCGCATGGTGGAACGACTTCACTTATGCGAGCATCTGTGTGCTCGAGTATTTCAAGTTGGCGTGGGACGTGAAGCGGTAATTTTCAGTGACAGGCCGGGGCGGGGTGGATTGATGACTCCTTGTCATCTTTTTATCTCGTCTCCGGCTTCCTTTTTTAATGAGAAGGTTTTTTAGGCGCGGGCCGGGGAGGGCTTGATACTACTTGGCTGTTTGCATACACAACCAATCCAAGGAGAAAAAATAACGCGTTCAAATAAAACAAATTCAACAGTGGATTAGCAGCATGCTCGCATAAAATTTGTGCCCCACTCCCCAGTGTCTGTGTAAGTAAGTTGCACTCCCCTTTTGCATGTGCGTAAATTACAAAAGGAATACCTACAATGTTAAAGATTCCTAAGAAAGTAATTGGATTCATGGTTACAATATACCACATCATATTCTCACCCGCGGGGTGAGGTTGTATCTCAATCGTATTGACAAAACGCATTTTTTTTGGGAAGATTATGGAAAGATGAAATGGATTAATCGTTTATATATCCTCTTTCTCGGCATTATTCTCGCAATCACCACTGGTTTTGGTGTTGCCGCATTTTATCCACAACCGGTATCTCCCGTCTATCCCTCAACCAACTATAAACAATTAGTTCCTCAAAGTTGCTATGCTACACCGCAGGCTCAATCCTCGATAGAATGTCAAGCTGCTATACAAAAAGAAAAAGATCATCAAGCGCAAGAAGATATGAAAAGAGATGAATACCAAAAAACATTAGAAGATTATCAGAATAAAAATGCTGGGTATACGCGCACCGCAATATTTTTTGGAATTGTTTTCGGAGTAATATTCGCTGTTGTAGGAATTTCTGTGATAAAAGTGTCAAAGCTGGTCGCGAATGGATTATTGCTGGGAAGCGTTTTAACCACCATACTAACACGAATGCTCATTAGTGTCGCCTCTCTGGGCGCATCCGTTTCGAGAACTACGGGCGCAGATTCTACTGCTTATTTGGAGTTCGGCATACTCCTCGTCCTCTCAGTAGTTGTGGTAATCGCGGGCTTACTCAACCTCAAAGATCACGAAACTTCTCCCTAAGCCACTGTCGAAATCTACATTTCAGGGGTAAAGTATTGTATAATAAGAACATGAAATGTCCCAATTGTGCGCAGGTGTTGAAATCTACACAATGCAAAGGAATAACCGTTGATCAGTGCGAGAATTGTCGAGGTATGTGGTTTGATATACAGGAGGTCGATCAACTCGAAGATACGGTGCTTCGCCTGGATGAGCTTAAAAACACCATGGTGACAAACGTTCGACCGAGTGAAAGAAAATGTCCCAAGTGTGGAGAGAATATGCAGAAGTTTAATTATCGATGGGAAGATTTAGAATTAGAAATGTGTAAAAATAAACATGGATATTGGTTAGACGCCGATGAAGAAAAACGAGTGACAGAAATTATGAAACAGCGGCTGAAAGACGTGGAGCGAAAATACAAAGTTGAGAATGAGTGGAAAAGAAATCTTCAGAGACTTCAATCTCCTTCCTTTATCAATAAAGTATTCGATCTCTTCAAGTAATCTAAGACCCTACATCACAAAAGGTAATAACGGTTTAAACCATTTGGGTCCGTAATTCTTTTTATTCTCGGATCGTTTTCAGTAGCGTTAAAAATTGTAAGAATTTCTTTATCAACGATACAAAGAGTATGTGTGTCAAAACAAGCATTTCTTAAACTTGTCCAATTTTCTGGATAATGAACAGTGGTAAAGGACGGTAAGGAGTAATGATATGTATATACTTGGTACCATTTCTCTATATCGCCATTGGGAATAGAGTATACGTGGCCAAATTTATTTTGAGTCATGTAAATTACAATATTTTGTTCCGCATATTTTCGCTCTCCCCCATATTTGATCTGGTAATGACCAAAATATACTTCCAAGAAAAAAGTAAAGTTAATAATAATGAGACAGCATATTAATAGTTGAAAATATCTACTATGTGGTAGGCGGTCTACCCCTTTGAGAATAAAAATAGTGAAAATAAAAATAAAGCCTATGCCGGCGAAGATGAAGTAGTTACTCGGGAAAAATACATATACGATAACCGCACTGGCGAGAAGTGAAAGTAATGCCGGTGGTCGATACGTGATGAGGCCGGCGATGAGAAAGAGCAAGGAAGGGTATAAGAAGTGACCAATCTTAGGCAAGAGTAGATAAAATTTACCTCGCTCAGTTTGAAAAAATGGATCAATGAAGGAAGCGTATTCTTTTAGCTGCTCAAAACGAATGGCCAAATAGGGCATGCTTAGATCATGATGATGAGAAATAAGATAGAGAATCAAAAAAGAAAAGAGCAGTAATACAATTCGACGATGTGTTTTTGTAAAGAGAAACGTGATGAGAAGGAGTGTAATGATTGATAGGATGTTAAATTCTCTTGCCATAACATAAATCCAAGGAGAAGTAACCAATGCCAAGAGAGCGAGTGGTTTTAATTTAAAGTAGCGACAGATATGCATCAAAAATAGAAATACACCTCCGACAGTAATTATCCTCAGCGTCCATAAATTTTGAGGTGATATAAGCGATAATAGAAACGTCGGGACATATCTCAGCTCCTCAACAGAAAAAATCGGGTAATTCAGCCGTGCGCAGACAACAATAAGCCACAGAAAGAATATAAACAGTGTTATGAGCATGGGTGGATGGTCGTTTCGTACCAGAATTTATTAATCCTTTTTGGTATCGTGTGTTTTTTAAGTATCGAGTAGCAAATATTTTTTGGAAACTGTTTTAATTCGTCACTATTTACTAACAGATATATTTTTTTTGACGCATTACTGCTTATCGCATGAATAATATCAGATACGCTTGAGGAGTAATAAATCTTATCAAAGGGTTTTATAAAGTACCAATTATTAAATACATACTGTTTTACCGCGATATATTTCTCTGGTGGGTACCGCAATGTATAGAGCGGATAAATTTGAGGCTCGGAAAGTTGATCTGAAGAATAAACGATCTTATCATAAGATGAATAATTAGTCCGAATCGCGTTGGTTAGTATCTGATGTCTTTTCACCAATTCTTCCTGGGGCGCCGAATAAAAATGAACAAAATCAAATATTTTAAAAATAGTAAAAATCGCTAAAGCTACGACTAAAAATTTGTTTTGTTTAATAAAATTTTTGGCAACACTCATGCCGAGCAGTATCAGTATCGTTTCGCTACCAAAAAAACTTAAGTATCTTTTCGGATTAACATCCCCCTCAGTAATCGCGGAGGGAATGGGAGAAATCAACACCCACATTAAAAGTATGAAAAATATTGGGTCTTTTCTTTTTCGAAATAAGGTCACCAATCCCACGAGATATAAAGGAACAAAAACAATATAAAGAGGCGGGTAGGAACTTTCTTGAAAACCCTCCCCCTTCCGAAAGAGAAGATATTTGCTGTCAAAATGTTTAAGGTATTTGTAGGATAAGTTGTAAATAAAGTAAACAGGTTTGTTATGAAATATTTTTGTAATAACGCTGCTTTTAGTATGTTCTCTAAATTCATTTATTTCCAATGAGGTTCCTTTATATGTCGTATTTCCCAACCGAACACTACTGCCGCCACGGAAGAATTGATAAAAAATAGGGATAAATAAGACTATAAAAATGAGAGAGAGTGGTAATAATTGGTAATATTTTTTATAAACCAATACCAAGAGATAACTGAGAAAAAGTAACGGTGCAAAAATCCACGCAGATGGATAGGTATATAAAGATAGACTTAATAGCAGAAAAGAAATAACCACGAAAATATTTTGTTTGTATCGCAAGAAGTAAATAAAAGAGGTTATAGACGCAACGACACAGAGTGCTTCCGAGATGCTGCCTGAGATAATGCGAGAGTAAAAAATACCATACGGTGACACGGCGGTGAGTAGAGCTCCTAAAAGTGCGGCTGCACGATTTTTAAAGACTAATAGACTTAAGCTGTATATGAGCGGAATAAAAAGTATTCCACATACAAGAGCGGGTATTTTAATGAGAAAATCATGAGTTCCAAAGATTTTAAAGAGGAGAGCGACAAAGTAAATATCAAATGGCAATTTATAGTCACCGAAAGCTCTGAAAAACAATGGAAAGCGAAATCCCCATTCATCTATACCGGCATGAGCGATTGAAAATGCATTATAGCCAATACTATATTCATCAACGTCAAGAGCTAACGGTTCAGAAAGTCTGTAGAGCCTTAACAATAATCCCAAACATATGATGATAAAGAGAATAATGAAATGTTTATGGGTAATAATTTTTTTGATCACAATTGTTCTCCATTATAAGTATAGTCAGATAGTGAATCAACAACTCTTTGTGTTCAGGACATTTATTTATATAATTGAAGTTTCCCTATGTTTAAACAGAATAGAAATCTACTTATCATTGCCTTAATTGCGGTTGTGAATGCCTTGGGGTATGGGATTATCATTCCCATACTCTACTCCTACTCGATGCGATATGGTCTGAGTGATTTTCAAAATGGACTCTTGTTTGCGACTTTTTCACTCTTCCAGTTTTTCTCAACTCCCATAATCGGTCGCTTGTCTGACAAGTATGGTCGCAAGCCCTTACTCATCGTGTCAATCGCTGGCACTGCCCTATCGTTTCTCCTCATGGCATTTGCGCCCAGTGCAATTTTTCTTTTTATAGCTCGTGCACTAGATGGAATAACTGCGGGAAACATCCCCGTTGCCTCCGCAGTCATCACTGATACCACCGAACCAAAAGACCGGGTAAAAGGATTCGGCATTATCGGCGCGTCTTTTGGATTTGGATTTATTTTTGGTCCGGCAATCTCGGCGCTCACCGTGGGTATAAATCCCGCTCTCCCTTTTATTATTGCGGCAGTCGTTTCAATTATCGCAGTGGTGATCACTGCACTCTTCTTGCCAGAAACTAATAAGCATATAGGACAGGTTAAGCATGACAAATTATTTGATTTTTCTAAATTAGTCCATGCTTTAACTAATAAAACAGTGGGCGCGACGCTCCTTCTGACACTTCTCTTTTTCACGGCCTTTTCAATGTTTATTTATGCATTTCAGTCAGCATCGGTAAAGCTGTACCATATGTCTCCTAATAAAATATCACTCGTGTTCACCATTTTCGGTATTCTTGGACTCATCTCTCAACTGGTATTACTTCGTATAACAACGAAACTATTTGGAATGAAAAAAACTTTTATATCAGCGCTCCTCTGGATAGGATTCGCGTTTATTTTTATGTTTTTCGCGCGCACGATTCCTGAATTTATTGCGGCAAACATCGCGCTTGGCCTGGTGAACTCGTTTATTCAACCGCTCTCCCAAACAATTCTTTCTGAAGAGGCCGATCCAAAAGAACAGGGAGAGATGCAGGGTTTAAATACTTCTTATATGAGTATTGGTCAAATCGCTGGTCCTATTTTAGCCGGAGTGCTTGCTAGCTATTCAGTAAGCTCACCCTTTATTGGCGCAGGCTTACTGGTTTTTATCTGTGTTTACTTAGCATTCGAGATCTTCTCTCACCTCGCAAAAAAAACTATTGTATCTGATGAACCCTGAAGTTGTAAATGTAACATCGGCTGCAGCATTATGTGAGTTTTATATAATGCATTGATGCGGATTTTTATAGTGGGAGTAATCATTGTCGGAATTTTATATGCTTTTTCTACTTTCCTGCAACACAAGAATCTTCCAGCTACACAATTGGAAAAGGTTACTCCAAAGGACAGTAAAGCAAATTCTCTGTATGATCATGTGGTAGTCATTGTGATGGAAAATAAATCGTATAAAAGTATTGTGGGAAATGAAAAAGATGCGCCTTACATAAATTCATTGATTAAAAATTATTCACTAGCGACAAATTATTTCGCAATTAATCATCCAAGTCTGCCCAATTATTTGGATTTAGTGGGAGGAACGCATGGCTCAATAAATAACGATTGTAATCCACCGGGAGGAACCTGTAGTTTAGATACGAAAAGTATCGCGGATACGTTGGAAGAGTCAGGCAATAGTTGGAAAGGTTATATGGAAAGTATGCCCAAAAACTGTGGATTGAGTAATACAGACCTCTATGCTGATAAACATAATCCATTCATTTACTTTGAAAACATTCGCAATAATAAACCTCGTTGCGAAAAACATATAGTTCCTTTAACCAGCCTCTTAAATGATTTTAATTCCTTAGACTCGACTCCTACCTACTCCTTTATTTCACCAGACCTTTGTAGCGACACTCATGACTGTTCCATTCTTACGGGTGATCAATGGTTGGAAAAATATGTTTCGCTCATTTTAAAATCGCCAAGTTTTACCCAAAAGAAATCACTGCTCATTCTCACCTGGGATGAGGATGACGGGAGTCGTGATAATCACATTGCAACTATTTTTGTTGGTAATGGAGTCAAGAAAGGGTACCAGTCGGCAGTCCGTTACGACCACTACTCTCTTCTGCACACCATTGAGGAAGTACTTAAATTAACTCCCATCAATACTAACGACGCAACCGCTTCGGTTATGAATGATATGTTCGAATAGATATTCTTAGGTTGACTTAGTGTAGGGTAAGTGTTAACGTTAGGCATGTCAAAAAGAAAAATCAATAAAAAGTCTCACATAAAGAAAAAAATGCATGGGAGTATGAGAAAGCTCATCAGGCGAAGAAAAGCAAGCAAGAAATAACTCAGTAATCCTTCTGTTGGAAGCTCATACTGGTAGTCTTGTTTATTGATAGAGCAAAGCAATCGTAGCAGCCATGTATCCACTGACTTCTATAATAAATTTCCGTTTTCTTCGAATTTTTTATATCGATTTTGCAGAAAAAACACATATATCTTGCTTGTCCACCTTTTTTAAATAGTATATTCATAATCTATCATACAATATTTTCATGGCAAAAAATATGCTCGTATTTAATACGTTTTTGCATGGTGGGTTCGTATAATTGGTAGATAAAATTCTTCAATATATTTTCGCAACATTGTGGTTGTACTAAACTGATTCATGGTCATGTTTCGTGCATTTTGCATCATTTTTACCCATTGTTGAGGAATACTTGTACTTTTACGGTCGTAATAGAGCGGAACAATTTGTTGTTGTAAAACCGATAAGATATCGTCTGATAAGTTCTCATTCTGCAAGACCCAGCCAATTTCATGCAAATCTGCTTCAGCAACCCATCCGTCCGGAGTAGAGCATGGCAAGACCCCATTAAGCGCGGCCTTCATGCCGCTTGTGCCACATGCTTCAAATCCTACGACCGGCGTATTGAGCCACACGTCGCATCCTGCGACAAGCAGTTT
>CAYSCV010000062.1:1401-8211 GCA_964429715.1 uncultured Methanosarcinales archaeon | reverse complement strand
TAAATTCTAAAAATTTAAACCAATACACCATTCACCATGCCTTCTTGACCTGGTCGAGATGTAACACGAGCTCGGCCGAGTTTTGTTTCAACGACGCAGCCTTTGGTGATAACATTTCGTCTAACCAAGTTAGCGTTGGCAGGATTTTCTACTACGTTCATAATTTCAATTTTTTGTGATTTGCCTTGTTTATCGGCAATGTTCATCTGCTTAACAGTGAGAAGAGCTTCGCGCACAGCGCCACCACGACCACGTTTGTGTTGGGCTTTTTTGATATCTGCTAATTTGGTATTTGCTGCAAAACCTGCTAATTCGTAGCTCTTTTTTCCACGGGAAAAATGATATCTTCCACCGGAGACTTTTCGTAATGATCGAGATGTTGTTCTTGCCATATTTTATTCAATTAAGCAGTGGTTTTTAAAGCTTTTGCTTTTGGAGAGAGTATTTTCTTTTTGAGCGCTTCATGATTTTTCCAAACGAAGACGTGCTGCATGACTTCTTCTAGACTGGTTACAGGAATAATCTGGACTTTTTCGAGTTTCGTTTTCTCGATAACGATGTCTTGGAGATTAGATTTAGGGATGATTATGATTTTTATGCCGATGTCAATGGCGGCTTCGACTTTTGCGGAAACACCGCCGACGGGTAAAACTTCGCCGCGAACGGATAATGAACCAGTCATGGCAATATCTTGGCGCACAGGAATTTCTTTGAGTGCAGAGATAATAGCGATAGCAACGGCAATGGAGGCAGAGTCGCCTTCAACGCCTTCGTATGTCTGTAAGAATTGAACGAAAATATCACGAGTTTCTTTGATATCTTCACCAAAATAACGCATGATGATAGCTGAGACGTTGGTGACGGCTTCTTTGGCAATTTCACCCAATTTACCCGTAGCAATAATTTGATGTTTTTTGCCTCCGACGGTGACTTCAGATTCGATGGGGAGTAAAATACCAGAGGCTAAAATATCGCCGCCGCCGATAACAGCTAAGCCATTGACGCGGCCGATACGTTCGCCAGAGGTGATGATAATTTCATATTCTTTTTTGCGTTCAACGTATTTGTCCGCGATTTGTTGTTCGAGTGGACGAGCAAGTTTCAAAGCATCTTGGACGTGTTTTCTTGTGGCAAGTTCGACGTTTTCTTCTTTAGCTAAGTCTCCTGCGGCACGAACTAGGCCGCCGAGGCCACGAAGGTGGAGGGTGAGATGACCTTTACGATTGGCGCGGCGTCGAGCTTGATCGATTATGGCTTTAAGACCGTCTTCATCAAAGTGAGGGATTTTACCATTTTCTTTTTGTACTTCTTGAGCTATAAAACGGGCAATCTTGCCGCGGTTTTCAGGAGTGTCAAGCATCGTTTCGTTCATATAAATTTCGTACCCATAGCCACGAATTCTTGATCGCAAAGCAGGATGCATATTTTTGACAGTATCTAAATTACCAGCAGCGACTAAAACAAAGTCACAAGGTACAGGTTCAGTTCGAACCATGGCGCCAGCGGAGCGTTCAGATTGACCGGTGATGGGGAATTTTTTTTCTTGGAGACCGGTGAGGAGTTCGTGCTGTGTTCGAGGATGCAACGTAGCAATTTCATCGATAAAAATAACGCCGTGATGAGCTTTATGAATCATTCCCGCTACAACACGTTGATTGGCAGGAGTACCTAGGCCGCCGGATTGAAATGGATCGTGTAAGACGTCGCCAAGCAAAGCTCCAGCATGAGCGCCAGTGGCATCGAAGAAGGGGGCTTGTTTTTTATTGAAATTATCGACAATAACTTTTGGTACGGAAAAACCTTGAGATTTAAACATGCGCGGGCCCATACTGAGCACGATTGAAAATGACGCAAGAAACATCATGCCGCCCAAGAAAAAAGCGGTGAACATTATATCAGATTTGTAATAATATCTGGCCCACCAGGGAGCGATAAAAGTAAGAATAGCGACAATGAAAAGTAAGATGTTATTATTTTTTACAATTTGGGTTGTGTCTAATGTTTGTTTTTTTACTTCTTCACGACCTTTGCCGGCAGGGAGTTCTTTTATGATTGGGTTATTTTCATCGTTGGCGTTTTGGTAGGCTAAGATGTCTTTTAATTCGGAGTTGGGCAGCAGTTCAGCTAAAGCTAAACCCAACATGCTTTTTCCCGTTCCCGGTTCACCAATCAATAAGACGTGACGGCGCTGTTGGGCAGCTTTGCGAATGATATTCACAGCTTCATCTTGGCCAATGACTTGATCGACGATCTTAGCCGGAATTTTGATTTGTTTGGTTGTTTTCATGGGAGTTGTGTTTTTGTTATCAAGCACTTTTTCAGTATTTTTCTCAGAAACCACGTTTTTCACGTTTCGATTGGTTCGAGAGGTTATTTAAAAAGCTTGTGGAGGAGTTTACTTACTTTAGAGAACTTTGCATAGAAAGCTTTATTTATTTTTTGAAGTTGTGTTAAGATTGTTTAGTCTTAGAATTGAGAAGGGAGATATAGATTTCCGCAAATGGTTTTTCTTGTTCTAGCTCTATTTTTTCGTGATTTTCGAGCTGTAAAAGAGGAACAAAAGTAAATACTTTATCATGACGAGCAGGTTGAGGAGGGAGAAGTTGAGTGAAACTTACTTTTTTAGAGGGATCTTTAGCACTGTAGTACATAACTTTATGATAGACTTCACGGATAGCGTCCATAATATCCATTTTACGAGAGGGCATGATAAATTTTACAGGACGAATTCTGGCAAGGACTTTCTTTTTGGTAGCTAACGCATGCTGCAAAGCTTCAACTAGATCATTAATGGAAACTTTACGATTTCGCGGTTGAGGATTTTTCGGAATTAATGTGAATTTTTCACGAGCTTTTTTGGCAGCATGTTCATCAACGGAATTAAGTAATTCTTCTTCTAATGCTTCTTCAGTGTCGTGAATAAGTAGGTCAAATTTACTACAGTCGTTTTCAATGAAATGGTCAGATTTCATTTTAAGCAAGAAGGCGGCGGCTAAAAGGATTTTTCCAGAGATACGAAGGTTATTTTCTTTCATAGCTTTAATGACTTCAATATAGCGTTGGGTGAGAAGAGTTATATTAATATCCCAAGGATCCATTTGTTCAGTATTGACTAAATCAATGAGAATGGTCTTCCAGCTAAGTTCTTCTTGGTTTAAGAGGAGGTCGAAGATTTGTTCTTGCATAGTATAGGGAGAAATAAAAGGTATTCTTAAATCATTCGGGAAAAGTTTAAAAAGGAGTGATTTTGCGAATAAGATTATGGAAAAATTATCAAAAAGTGTGGTTATTATATTATTAGTCGGGCTGCTTTTATTTTCTTTTGTGTCAGCGGAAGATGGGGTTACAGGAGATGTGAAAGGAACACCAACGGTGAATGAGACGAAAGTACAACCGGAAACGCCGGCTGCGGTTGTGGAGACAAAACCAATTTTAATTACGGTGAAAGCAGTACCTTCAGTGGGAGAAGTGCCGTTAGCTGCATCATTTGATGTGGCAACGACGGCTGTACCAGTAACATATGCCTGGGATTTGAATGGGGATGGAAAAGTAGACAGCACAGAGGCAAAGCCAACATATACCTATACTACCGAAGGAACATATACACCAAGTGTTACATTTACAACGAAAGATGGAAAGACCTATGTGAATAGCACGACAGTTGTTGTGAAATCGTTAATGACCGCAACAGTGATTGCGAATCCGCTTTCGGGTTCGTCGCCTTTGCAAGTGCAATTTACCGTGGCAGCGTCAGGAAAAACACCGCTTAAATATAGTTGGGATTTTAACAGTGATGATTCTATTGATAGCACAAAGCAAAATCCAGGATTTACATATGAAGAAGTGGGAGAATATAATGCTACTTTTGTGGTTACGGATGCAACGGGCAATTCAATAATCAAAGTTATCCCAATTACCGTGAGTAATTTTGATTCACATTTGAAGTTGGATTCATATTTTCCTACGGCATTGAATGCAGGAGAAAATCAAGTTACATTTATTGTTGTGAATGAAGGAAAACAAACAGTAAAAGATGTTTCCGCAAAAGTGGTAGGAAATGGGATTACACATTTGAGTTCTTCGTCAATTAGTCAATTGAAAGCGGGAGAACAGGATTCAGTTGTTGTTAAAGTTAATGTGGCAAATAATGATAAAGTGGATGCTAAAGTTAAAGTATTAGATAAAACATTTCCACTTAATTTCACGTTAACGAAAAGTGCAGTGTATAACAAAGAAGAGTTGCAAGCGATGTTAGATGGATTGAAAGTAAAGGTTGTGGCACAGGAAGATTTGTATTATCAAAAGAAAGCGGAAGGATTTTTAGTGTCAGAACAATTTGATAGTATTAAAGATAATAAAGGAAGATTAGAACAAGTACAGCAACAACTCTTAACAGGAAAATTGGCAGATGCAAAAGTAAGTTTAGAATTGGTGACATCTACTATTGAAGATACAAATACGAGTTTAACTAAAGCAAAGAAAGAAGAGAAGAGTTTCTTGCAGTGGTTGGGTGAGAATATTGGAACGGTGGCAGCAATTATCACCGGATTAGCTGCAATTGGAACAGGACTTAAGTTTGCATTTGATCACTTCAAGAAAGCAGGAGAAAAAGTGAAAGAGAAGATTGCAAGTAAAAAAGAAGCAGGAAAAGAGAGTGCGCAACCAAAAGAAGAACTGGAGAAGAAAGAACATGCTGCTGAGCGTCATCATACAGAGAAAGAAGCAGTGGATGAGGAGAAAAAAGAGCATCATGATGGAAAGAAGCATAAGTGAATGGGTTCTTTTTTGCTTTATTTTTTATTATTTTGATAATTTTTTTAGAGAGAGTGATGACTGTGAGAGGGGTTGTTTTGGTTGAAAATTGTTAGAAAAAAATGGACCTGCCCGGACTTTCATTCTTACCGTTTTTACGGCAGACATTTGAACCGGGGACATCCGCCTTGTAAGGGCAGCATCATAACCGCTAGACCACAGGTCCTTAGGCTTTTGAGAAAGCCACCCCTTTAAAAATGTTTCTTGAGCGGAGAATTTGAAAAAAGAAAGGTTTATAAAGGTTGGAAAAATGATTAGGGTATGGAAAAAAGAGGACAGTTGATTCAAATTGAGTTTCATTATTTTATCGTTGGGTTCTTTATAGGGTTAGTGTTAGCATTGGTTCTTGTAGCGTTGGGTACAAAAGGGATAATCCCATTTAAAGTTCCATTTGTATGTTAGTTGTCTATAAGAGGGTTTTTATGAGGGATCGGAAAGGTCAATTGGAGTTTATTGAGGCAAAGTACTTTATGATTGGTTTACTTTTTGGTGTTATTGCCGGGTTAGTGTTGATCAAGTTGGGTATGGTTAACGTGCTGCCGTTTAAGATACCGTTTGTCTGCGGGTAGAAAAGAAGAGTGTGTTCTATATCTAGCAGAATAGAAAATATTATAAGTGAATTGTTCTTGGAGTTTATCAAAGAGATGTGAGAGGCTGTAGGGGAGCTTTTCTCTGATCATAATTGTATAAAAAATAAGAAAAAGAAGGTGTAAAATAATGGATGTCGAACAAATTCAGAAAATTAATACATTAGCTGTGGATTTGATGCGTCGAGGATTAGCAAGTGACCGAGAAGATGCAGTGCGTCAAGCAGAGCAAGTGTATCATAGCCGCGATCCGGAAGGTTTTAAATCAATGCGAGAGACACTGTCAGGTGTGCAATCAGAGGCACGCAGAGGAGATGCATCGTATACAGCAGGTTCTTCAAGTAATACTAATTCGGGAGAAGGAGATTTGTCCACTGAAAAAGTGAAGGATATCTTGGAGAAGAATACAAAGTATATTATCACGCAATTGAAAGCATTCCAAGAGAAAGTGGAAGCAATGGATAAAGAGATAGGAAATCTGCGTTCACAGTTATCATCGGTGCGGGCATCAGCGATGAGTTCGGCGAGCAATACGGGAACGAGTTCAGTTTCATCGGGAAGCGGGAATAGTGGTTCAGGACAACGGGTAGTGGGAATTCAATCAGCTTCACCGGAAAAACCAATCCCTGATCATGTGGTTGCAAATGGGAATGCTAATACGCCAACGGGACCACATCCACGTTCAGGAAATTACAACGTAGGGGATGTGTCGATTGAGAAGTTCTTTTATGCAGGGGGGAAGAGATAGGTTTTTTTATTATTTTTATTTTTTTTACTCTTTTTTTGTTTAATTCTCTTTCCAAATAGGTACTAAAGTATATTTCACTTTTTTCTGTTGCAAGAAGTGAATCATCTGCTGGGCTTGTTCTACAGGGATGAGACATAAGCCTTTGGCTAATTTCTGGCCTTGGGATTGTTTTAACAGGCCTTGTTTAAAGTAGGTTTTTTTGCCAACTTTTTGGGTGTAGCCGTAGAGTTCGCGCCAGATTTTGACATTTTTATTACGATTATTACTTGGCGTTATAGTAAAAAGATAATACTGTTTTGTAGAGGGTTTGCCTTGATATTTTCCGTAGAGTACAATGCCTTGAGCGATAATGCTGCGCTCTAAATCCGGCCAGTCTTTAAATGTGCCAATAGAACAATTGATTTCGTTTTTGATGCTGAATAAATTCCAGTATTTTTTGGCTTTAAAGCTATTGTAGAATTGTTCTTTTATGAGGTTGATTTGTTGTTCGATGTGAGGAGTAGTTGTTTCGATGAAGATATCGATATCACTTTCAGATGTGGCTTGGCCACGAGCAACGGAGCCGAAGAGTATTATTTGATTGATTTTGTATGCGTCTTGTTTAAGGTTCTGTATCAGAAAAGATGTAAAGTCCAGGGCGTAGGCGAGAAGATTAGAGTTCAT
>CAYSCV010000062.1:0-1301 GCA_964429715.1 uncultured Methanosarcinales archaeon | reverse complement strand
GAGGAGATGTGCATAGGGTAGTTTAGGTGACTGAGTATATAAATCTTATGGGACTAAGTGTATTGTTATTATGTAACTGAGTGTATCAAAACATCTTCTGTTTCTTCAAGAATTCTTTAAACCCTGGTGCGAGTAAAGGGGAGTTATTGATGAGAACGTAGCGGAAGGGTAGGATTATGGATTCGCCGGGTTGGATGTCGATTTCAAGTGTGTCGAGGTATTTGAAGTCATTGAGGGATTTGTGATGTTCAAGTATCTCTTTAGCAACGTAGACTGCGTTGTCGGTTGGGAATTGTTCTTTTCCTAGATGTCTTGTGGGAATGGTTTTGCAGAATCTACTTAATTCTTTTTTGGTGCGGGCTTTCATAGGGTGATCACCTAAAATACCACCGAATATGATATAGTCGAATTGTTTGGTGTCTTTTGGCTTGAGTGGTTGGGAAGCGAATGGGTCGAGAATGCAGGCGCGTTGGATTGGAAGGTTGCGGATGCTTTGTTCGTGGATAGTGCCAAGGGATTTGAGTTTGTAGCGGTCCTTTTTTTGGATGTTGGTAAAAATGAGGTTGTCTTTGCCTACGATACTGGAGATGTGAGTGTATTCTAATAAACACCAAGGATAGAGTTTTTCTTCTAAATGTTCGATGATGTATTTCATTAGAATGTTTAGAATTACTTATTTATTTAAAAATGATGTTATTGTTTTTGAACGTACTTCTCCATGTTCTCGTCAAGCCATTGCAGAGTTGCTTGTTTAACGGCATCTACTTTTAAACCAACAAAACCAGCACCCAGGTCTTCCACCGAAGCATCACTTCCTCTTTCTCCTACGGGTAAGCTAAATTCAGGAATGATTTCTTTAAGTGCAGAACACCAATGTATGCCTGGATTTCCCGTGATGTCATGAGTGTAATTGGTTTCGAATTGTTGATATTCGGGATCTTTGAGCATTTTATAATATGGTTCGCCCTCAAGTCTAATGTCGGTTGTCCCTAGGACTTTTAGTTTAAGCCGATCACGTTCTTGATTGTATTGTTGGTCTAGAGTGATTTCTGTTTTGAGCTGTTCTTTGATTAACGGAAGAACTTGTGGTCCCATTGAAACAATGCTACGATAGGCGTCGCAGTCAAGATAAAAAGGGGGATTAGAATGATAGCTATTATTATAACAGTGTGTTTTCCATTCTTCTGCTTTTTGTGCAAAGAGGTCTTCTAAAGCCATATTATAGGGTAGGTCAGAGTTATATAAAAAGATATCTATGGCAGAGTGTGGTAGAAATCTTGAGATACTTACCATCCCCTCAA
>CAYSCV010000061.1:0-8238 GCA_964429715.1 uncultured Methanosarcinales archaeon | reverse complement strand
AAACGATAAAGCATCGAAATAGAATCCACAATAATCAACCCAAACTTCTCCCCCTCCACTAATTCATTCACCATCTCCTTCACTCGCTCAAACATCTCCTTTTGCTCTTCAAATGTCGTCGGATTGCAAAATAAAATATTTTCAAGCACCCGTTCATAATCAGAAGTAAGCTGTTTGATTCGCTCAACCGCAATACCCCCCTCCGTATCAATAAAAATAACTTTCTTCCCCCCCCTCACAACCGAAATCGCAAACAACAAACACATATTTGTCTTACCCACACCTGAAGGCCCATAAATAGTCGTAATGATATCCTCATCATATCCGCCTTCCAAAAACGCATCAAAACATTGACTTCCAGTTAATATTTTAGTCATAAATATACTTCCAACATCCAAAAGATATAAATTCTCTTGTTCATTTTTGAAAAAAGTCAAACACATTTATAAATATTCAACATATCTTTAACCTCGCGATGAATCTAAAAAGAGAACAGGTGTTACTTATAGGAATATTCCTCCTAGTTCTTATTATCCGTTTAACACTCGCTTTCTCAACACCCAATTTCACCTACGAATCATATTACCATCTGCGTCAGATTGAACATATCACCCAAACCGGAATACCCGCCTACCATGATCCCCTCTCCTATGGTGGAAGAGAACTCACGTTTCTCCCTCTATTTCATTACGTTCTCGCCATCTTCGCATTTATCCTTCCCCTAGAACTTGTCGCCAAAATACTCCCCAACCTCTTCATCTCCTCTCTAATCATCATCTCCTATCTTATTGCCACACGCATAACCACCCAAAAACACGCCCCACTCTATACCGCATTCATTACTGGTTTTCTTCCCATTTTATTTTACACCAATGATGTTGCCGTAGAAACCTTATTTTACCCTTTACTCTTCCTTGCGTTATACGCATTCATGCGCTCATCAGAAGAAAAATATATGTATAGCTATATCTTATTATTATTTCTCCTCTGCATCACCAGTTCCGCCACTCTTCTGCTTCTAACCGGGCTTGGCATCTACATCATCCTCTCATTTACCGAAGGAAAAAAAATTGACCGTGGAGAACTAGAACTAATCCTCTTCTCTCTCTTTTTTTTCCTCTGGACCCAATTCATTTTCTTCAAAAAAAATTTCCTCAATGACGGCCCCAGTTTTATTTGGCATAACATCCCAACCGATATTATCCAGCAATATTTTCCCACCTTTTCTTTAGGAACAAGTATTGTTCTGGTAAGTATAATTCCTTTCGCCATTGGAATCTATGTTGTCTATCAATCTGTTTTTCGCTTGAAAAGCACAAAATCTTTCCTCTTGATCAGTTTTGCCATCTCTACTGCCTTGCTTACCTGGTTTCGTTTAATTCAATTTAAAACCGCACTAGCCTTTTTCGGCGTTCTCTTAGCAATTCTCTTCTCATTATTCTATGAAGAACTTATGACGTATCTGCAAAAAACAAAAATTTCCTCTTCTCACCACTTTTTTTCAATCAGCATACTTCTCCTCCTCACCGCAACAATGTTATATCCCGCGTTCAATCAAAGCCAATCGCAAGATATTCCCTCTGCATCAGAAGTACAAGCCTATCGTTGGTTGCGTGAAAACTCTGCTCTACCCTCCAAAGTATTCAGCCCACTTAAACAAGGCCATATGATAACCTATTATTCTCAACGCCCAAATTTCATCGACGATCAATTCGCCCTGATTCCCGATGTTGAAAAACGTATAGAATATAGTAACCTTCTTCTTACAACCCCTTTTGAAACCCAAGCATTAAATATTATGGACATATATCACTTAAGATATATAGTAATCCCGCCTTTTGTAAAAACATCAGAGAAAGTAACCAATACATCCCTAACTGCTTCCTATCTTAACAGCAACTGTTTTAACAAAGTATATGATAACCAAACAAAGATTTATTACGTAACCTGTGCATTAAAAGAAACCTAAAATATTAATAATAATAATAATAGTTTAATAGTAAAAAAATACCATGACCGAACAACAGAAAACGAAAGGGAAAAAAGAGACTGAAAAAGCAAAAGAAACTGCTAAGAATAAAGATAGAAATAATGAGAATCTAAATAAGAATAATGAGAAAATAGAAAACCCTCCTTTTTCATCAACGCTGAAAAAAAGCATCGAACAAATACAGACCTATCCAAAAATCACCCTATTAATTATCTATTTCATATTAATTATTCTTCCTCTGGGATATAACTTTATCTCTGGAAATGTTCTACTCCAAGGCGAAGAGACCTATTACCATTTAAACCAAGCCAAAACCATTACAATACATAATTGGCAATATGTTCATTTGTTTCTTTTCCAAAAATATCTCCCATTAAATGCCATCGCGTTAATTCCTTTAATCCTCGGTCTCTTAACAATCTATTGTTTATATCTCACTCTTGAAAAAATACAACTGAATCAAAAGAACACGCTTATTTTTCTTACACTATTCATGATAAGTCCGTTATTTATGTACGCTTTTCGCACCCTTTCATCATCTGGGCTATTTCTCTGTTTACTTTCAATTGGGTTTTATCTCTTATGTTCACAAACCACAAGTAAAACTACAACCTCAAAAACAACATCAACCAAAATTCTTTCTTATCTAAGTATAATTCCTTTTGTGCTCGCTTCAAGTATCGATGGCTGGAGTACACTCTTTCTTCTATTCCTCTTGGGAGTGGTCTACGTTTCTTTTCGCAAAGAAATATCATTTCCCGCCGCCGCTTTTTCGATTATTATATTTTGTTTACTCTTTTCATTTACGATTAATCAATATCTACTTTCTCAACCCCAATTTATAGGTCCATTTACTGAACCAAACGTTTGGAACGATTTGATTGCCGACTTTGGTGGCTTTCAAAGCATGAGTATCTTCATGTTTGTATTAGGAATAATCGGCTTCATCCTCGTGCGAAAAACCCCCTTCTTGTTCTATAGTACTTTATTCTTTCTGCTTGCCGCATCCATATTATATACATATAATACAACTATTTCTTTGAGCATCGGAATCTGGTTTGTCTATCTAAGCACCATTGCTTTAAGTTATCTTATAGAACGAACATGGACTTTACAAAAATTAAAACACTTCACAATATTAGTTATCATTCTTGGACTATTATTTACCACAATGACATATAGCGTAAGACTCTCTTCACGTCCTCCCACCTCTGCCGATATTGAAGTACTCGATTGGGTAAAAGGAAATACCCCAGAAGCACAAATCATTTTCACCTCCCCCTCTATTGGCAATTATGTTTCCTACTACTCGCAGCATCCTGTTGTCTCAACACTCCAAAACTCTGCCGAAATAAAAGGCAATCTCACCCAAAAGATTTATTCAACAGCATATATTACCGAATTATTCCCTTTATTAGAGGGCTACGATATTTCTTTATTATATATCACTCCAGAAATGAGAAAATTCTTGCCCAATGATCAAAACTTATTATTCCTCTTAAAAAACGAAAGGTTTAAATTGGCCTATTCCACCCAAGATACAGAAATGTGGTTGTTTACTAATATCTCTAGCACCAAAGAGTAGACGGAGCAAAAAAAAAATTAAGTTTGAGCGTGTCATATGAATATAATCATAGAAATTTTACTGTGGATTATGTACCTTGCTTCATTATACTTTTCCGTCTTTCTTCTTATTGTCTACTTAGAAAAACGCTCAGAATATGACGAACCCACAGACGAAACCAACAACTCTCAAGAATTCAACTCCCCAAAATTCGAACCATTCATCTCTATTCTCGTTCCTGCATATAATGAAGAAAAAACCATCCAAAAAACTCTTGAATCCATAAACAACCTTGAATACCCCAAAGATAAAGTACAAGTCATCGCCATCAATGACGGTTCAAAAGACCATACCGAAAAAGAAATCAAAAGATATATCCAAGACAAGCCCCAGTTTCAATTACTTTCTCATACAAATAAAGGCAAAGCCGCCTCATTAAATTGTGCTCTTAAGCTAGCCAAAGGTGAATTCTTTGCCTGTTTAGATGCCGATTCTTTTGTTGAAAAAACAACTCTACGTAAAATGCTTAATCTCTATGCCGCCCAAAACGATCCCAAATTAGCCATTATCACCCCAGCTATGAAAGTTCATGATCCAAAAACCATTCTCCAACGCGTCCAATGGCTAGAATATCTCATTCTCATCCTTCTGGGTAAAATCGCAAGCTCATTAGATTCGTTATATGTTGCCCCCGGCCCTTTTTCTCTGTATCGCACCAACATCATAAAACAACTTGGTGGATTCGATGAAACAAATATCACTGAAGACCAAGAAATTGCCTATCGCCTGCAGAAACACCATTATAAAATAAAGCAATGCCCTGCCGGATATGTATTCACAACCGCTCCTGCCACCCTAAAACCATTTTATTATCAACGTAAACGCTGGTATTTAGGCAGTATGCTCTGTGTCCATCAATACCGCGAACTCATCGCGAATCGCAAATACGGCGATTTTGGCATGATGCAAATGGTTAAAAACGCCAGCGGTTATTTTCTAGCTATCACTGGTATTAGTATCGCTATCACTTTTTTTATCCAACCTTGGTTTTCTCGTATGCGTGAATTCTTCTTAGTTGATTTTAATATTTGGCCATACATACTCGACTTCAAACTTCGTTTTAATTTTATAACTTTCCTCTTAACTGATTTTCGTAAAGCATTCATAATTCTCTTTTTAATGATGATTGGAGTATACCTCTTTTACGTTGCGCATAAAAATGCCCATGAAAAAATAACTAAATTTGGCTGGATTCCGTTAATTCCCTATTTTATGTTTTATTACAGCTTAAAAGCGTACATTTTATTCACCACGCTCATTAAATTCGCCTGGACAAGAAAAGCTAAATGGTGATAAATATCCCCAAGAAGAATAAAATATTTCTGATAAAAATCAACACAAAAACATCACCTTTTAAAGACAAAAAATAACTTTATTTTATTCTACAAGAATCAAATATATAAATAAAGCACCAAAATAATATACCAACAAAAGAATATACAAAAATACTCTTGCCACATGACCGATTCCCCCCCTCCTTCAAGAACATTCAGTAAAGATAAATATCTCCTCGCCGCAGTCATTACATTTCTCATCTTCGCCCTCGGCCTCACCTTAGGCTTCATCATTGATGAAAAACGTTATAGTTTGATCGAAGAAGTAAATATGGAGCAGGAAGCAAAATATCTAAGTCTGCAAGTGCAATATCTCTACCTTGACTCTTTTCGCTCCTATAACAACAGCTGCCCTATACTTTCCGCAACCTTAAAAGAAACTGTGCAAGACCTTTCTGATACCCTCAGCGAAGTAATATCCTATGAAGAAGAACAAAAAGTTACTGATAAACGTAAAGAAATCGTCATGCGTCGTTACGCCTTGGATAACCTACGCTACTGGCTTCTTGCCCAAGAAGGAAAAAAAACATGTAAATTAGATTTGGTTACCATTTTATATTTTTACTCCTCAACCTGTCCTTCCTGCCCAAATCAAGGCACAATTTTAACATTTTTTAAAAAACAATTTGGAGAAAAAGTCCTGATCTTCCCAATCAACCTCGACTTTCGTTCAAAAGAACCCATGATCGAAATCGCCATGGCCCAATTTAACGTCACTAAATATCCCACCATTGTCATTGATGGCAAAAAGTATGAAGGCGTTGTCAAAAAAGAAGAATTGCAATCCCTTATCTGTAAATCCTTGAAAAACTCAGAATTTTGTACCTTGGAAACAAAATAAGAACACAAATCATCTCGAATGGAAACAAATAATCAAAGAGCGAGTATATTAAATAAAAGTAAATCATTTATAGTACAACATCTTCTTGGATTGATCTTACTTTTCTCCGCAATAATAAGAATTGCGTATCTGTTTCTCAATTACCCTCTATGGTGGGATTCCCATGTCTACATTGGCATTGGCAAATACATCTTTTCTCATGGCCAGCTTGGCATCTGGGAATCTTTTCGTCCACCTATCTGGCCATTCATTCTCGGCCTTCTTTGGAAACTACACCTCAATCCATTTATTGTAGGAAAACTATTAGACCTCATCTTCTCAATTCTGATAATCTATCTCACCTATCGTATCGCTCGCACCCAATTCTGCGAAACTATCGCGTTGGTAAGCGCACTTATCTGCAGCCTTACCCCTTTATTCATTTTCTTCACCGGATTAATCCTTACCGAACCATTAGCGATGGTTTTCGGATTGTGGGGCATATATCTTATAATCCAAATATTTAGCCAAAAAAAACAACCACTCAATCACGCACTCCCCAAAAAACTAAACTTATTTTTTAGTGGCGTACTTCTAAGTTTATCATTCTTAACCAAATTTCCTCAAGGTATTTGGTTTGGCTGCACATTTCTTCTTCTATTATTCCAAAAAGAACAATGGAAAGAAAAACTAAAAACAATCCTAATCCACAGCAGTGGCTTCCTACTAATTGTCATTCCCTATTTATGGCTAAATTATCACATCTATGGAAATCCTTTTCAAGCGTTTATCGAAGGGAGCAGAATCGTAGAAACATCCACTTGGTTATACGGCTCAGGATTTACATTTTATGTTAAAGAATTCTTTTTTACACTTCCCATTTATCTTTTCTCCTGGTACACATTATATTTAGGATATAAAGACAAAATCTACCACGAATCATATAAACTATTACTTTTTATAATTCCTTTACTAACTATCTTATATTTTCTCTACGTTCCTCGCAAAGAAACACGCTACCTCGTAACAATCCTACCTTTCCTTGCCATCCTCTGCGCCTATGCAATTATCCATATCCATAACACATTAAAACAACAGCAAAAACCCCTCATCACTCCATCTGCATTCATCATTCTCACCGCACTCCTCATCATCCTCTCTCTTCCAGATGTACTTTATATTGAACAACCACCAATATTTGAAAAAGAAATTAAAATTGCCATCCATCAATATAACATCACTGGCACCATTCTTACCTCTGATCCCGCATTCGTTTCCTTTCTAGATCATCGCATTGTAACCTTAGATGGCATAAAATATGCCCCTATTGTCTATCAACAACAGAAAAATCAATATCAATTATTATTCATGAACGATTGTGATCTCCCTTGCCCGCCCCATAACAAAACCTGTATTGATCTCAAAAAACAATTCATAACCCAACTCAAAACCGAAAATACCCCTATATTTCAGAAAACGTTTAAAAACTGCACCTATTCTTTAAGTATTCCAAGAGGTGAATAGGGAGTTATAAGAATGATCCCAAATTGTATAATTTACTGTCTTGATCTGATTCGTATCCGCCAATGGTATAAAAACAGCGTCGTCTTCCTCGCCTTGTTTTTCTCTGCAAATTTGTTTCAGGGTGCATATGTCAAAGAGACCATAATTGCCTTTTTCGCACTCTGTTTCATCTCCTCTTTTGGCTACATCATCAACGACATTATCGACGTAAAAAAAGACCGATTACACCCTGAAAAGCGCAGCCGCCCCCTTGCCGCAGGAAAAATTATTCTATCTGAAGCGATTATTATTGCATTAATAATGGTTTTATTGGGAATACTTTTCACACTGCAATTAAACACCACAACCATAATCTTCATCATCCTCATCTGGATTATAAATCTCTGTTATAGTCTTATACTAAAACATATCATGCTTGCTGATATTTTAACTATTTCCACTTTATTTGTTCTACGCGCCATCATCGGTGCTCTCGCCATTCAAGTAACAATTTCACCCTGGTTAATCATGTGCCCTTTCTTTCTCTCTTTATTTCTCTCCATTGGCAAACGCCATGGCGATTTACTCCTGCTTAAAGAAAACGCTTCTAAAACCCGCAACGTCCTCCAAGAATACACCCCCTCCCTCACCCTTTCATTAATGAATATCTCAACATCATTACTTGTCACCTCCTATGCTTTATACTCTTTTCTCAGCCCATATAACCATCTCCTCTACACTCTTCCCTTTGCCTTGTTTGTCATCTTTCGCTATTATCATTTGTTACATAGTGGTTCAATCATTGCAAGGCATCCTGAACAAGTTATCAAAGACCTTCCTCTTTGCATTGGATTAGTTTTATGGATAATAGTAACATTTATGCTAATTTACATTCACTTCACATAATAATCATAGAGAACTTTGCAAAAAGCAATTTGTAAATCTTAGTTAGCACCGACAGGTGCTC
>CAYSCV010000060.1:0-8273 GCA_964429715.1 uncultured Methanosarcinales archaeon | reverse complement strand
TTTCCCCTTTCCCAACCGCATCCTTTATAAAACCCCCTCACATGCCCTTCTGCATGAACCTAAAAGTAAGTCAAACCTTCCAAGAAATAAAAAGCCAATTACGAGAATCAAAATACCAAGTCCATCAAAATAACCTTTTCAACAACCTCTGCGCCATTCACGATTACATCCTCAAAACCAAAGATACCGACGCCAAAAACGAATTCGTCGTCATCTTGCACGACATCTTCATTGAAATCTTCATGCCGCTTCGCGAAGAAAAATATATCCCCTATCCCAATGGCATCCGCTCCTACTTTGGCTCAAACGTCCTGCTGCAGCAAACCATCAACGCCATCTTCGACCTAAACGTCTACAGTAAAATCTGGCTCAAAGACATCTCTGACTACTACACTCTTTTCTCCGCTGATTATCCCCACTATAATGCCGTACCAAAAACCGATTTCTCCAAATCTGCAACTCCAATCCCCGTCCATAAAATAAAAAACCTTGGACTTGTCCGCAGCTCCATTTTTGACCACCTCAAAATTCACGTTGACCCCGATAAACCACTCCCTCCTAAAAATGAAAATCCTCTTGACACCTACATCTACCAATTCGAATCCGCTTTATACGAAGAATCCAAAATCAAAAACCGCTTCTTCCAAAACATGAAATATAAAGAATTCATCGAACTTAAACAAGACCGCACCGCCATCCTCAACCTCCACTGCCTCAACATTGAACAACAAGAAATCTATGATGAAGAGGAAGAAACCATCTCCTGGATAATCACTTTTAAACTCCCCGCAACTGACCATCTCAGCCAATACCCCCTCTTCAAAGACAACCCCTGCCTCTATATCTACACCTCCATTCAACCCTCTGATACATTCAATCCTCTTAAAGCAAACTATCTTGGCAAAAAAATGCATCTGGATGAAGAAAATAATCTTCTCACCATCCGAATCACTAAATCCCCCCGCGCCTATGAAAATATTTCCTTCGCTCTTATCCTCCGCCCAGATTACGACACCTATGACCGCGAGAAAAAAGCATTATATCACTTTAAAGAAAAAGCCACTCCTCAATTAATTCAAGAAATCGTATTAAAACAAAAATCCCCCCCTACCACTCATCTAAACATCCCTGCTTACTGCTCTCTAGATCTCAACCAAACACAACAACAAGCCGTCCAATCCTCCCTCTCCTCACCAAACCTCTTCTGCATTCACGGACCAGCTGGAACAGGCAAAACTAAAGTCTGCACTGAAATCCTTTTGCAGCAACTCTATACACATCCTTCCAGTCGTATCCTTGTCACCTCCGCATCCAACGAAGCAACCGATAATCTTCTTAACACATTTAAAAAAATTCTGCCAGAACAATTACACTCCCTCATCCTTCGCATTGGCGAAGACAAAATCAGCCCTCACTCTTTAAACTATAAAATTAAAAATTCTCAAGACTATCAGCAAAAAATAATCTCGCTTCAACAACAAATAGACCAGCTCACACCTCTCATTGAAACCCTCCGCGCCCAACGTAAACAAAAAGAACTCCAGCAACGCCAATTAGCATTAGAAGAAAAAGAACTCAACGACCAATTCAATCACCCTTCTCCAACTACAGACCTCACCACCCTCTTTGAAAAAAAAGATTCAATCGAAAAAAAATTACAACAAATAACAACCGAAATGATTGATTTAAGATACAACATCCAATCCGAAGAAAAAAAAGTATACGAAATCAAAGAACAAATCACTGCCAATCGCGAAGAATTAAAAAAATCTTACCTCACCAAAAAGCCTATTATTCTCTTCTCCACTAATAACCATAGCGACGTCTTACGAAAATTAAAACTCCATTTCGATCTCCTCTTAATCGACGAAGTCACCCAAAGCACCGAACCCTCCGTTCTCATTCCTCTCAGCCAATCCTCAAAACTCATCATGGCTGGCGATCATCACCAACTCCCCCCCACAGTCTTTCTTAAAAATAAAAACTACGACGACGATCTCGACCCCGAACAAGAACGCATCCGCGTCCTCTCCTACCAAATCTTATCTCGCTCCATCTTCGAACGCCTCTTCAATCACGTCGAAAACATCTTCCTCAACCAACAATACCGTATGAACCCTCTCCTCATCGAATTCCTCAACAAAACAATTTATACCAAAACCCCTATCATTTGCAGCGACCTTGTCCACCAATACCACTACACCAAATCCCTCTTCAACAGCCCGCTCATCTTCATCAACCACGATTCCCCTGAAATAAAAAGTTACGTTTCCGAAGAATTCAGTCCATCTAAAGCCGAATATCACAACCCTAAAGAAGTAAACATCATCCACTCTCTCGTCAAAAAATATCTAGAATCCGGTATCTCTGCCCAAGACATTGGCATCCTCAGCCCCTACACTGCTCAAGTCCGCGAACTCAATAAAGTCCTCGAACCATATAACCTCACCGCCAAAACCATTGACAACTTCCAAGGCCAAGAGAAAAAAATAATCATCCTCTCTCTTGTACGCTCAAACAACTCTGGCGCCGCCACCCAACGCCTCGGCTTCTTAGTTGACGAAAGAAGATTCAACGTCGCTTTAACCCGATTTCAATATGAATTAATCATCATCGGCAACCAAGACACATTATCCTCTTATGAAGAATACTTTGATATGTATGACAATAAAATAAAACCAATCTATTACAACTCATTAATTAACTACATCAAAGACAAAGGCCTCTTTATCACCAACCTCGAACCATATCTAAAGAAAAATATCACTTTTGAACAAGCCAAAAAAACCACCGCTGCTTCTGCAATGAATCAACAATTTCAAGGACGATTGCAAGAAAAGATACAAAAATAAACAAGAACATTTATTAATTTTATGTCCGTGATGCAATTATCATTGGCCCACAATTAACTTTTCGTTGTGGATCAATAAGGTCATAACAGGTCATACCATCCGCTGTCCAAAACCATCGTTCTTGCTTTTTCCCCTCCTCTCTATTTTTCTCCTCTTCTGGGACTTCTAATTTAATATATCTTGCTTTATACCCTTTAATTTGACATCCTTCTGCAGTACACGCACTCAACGCCCCGATCGTATTTGGGATAACTCCCTCTTGTTGTGATGAGACTAACTCATCAATTTTTTCTGTATATGGTGCCGTTCCATGCTGTCCTACCATCGTTTTCATTTGAGGATATTGTTTAGATAAAATTGTAAATCCATCATAGACCGGTTCCGGAGTATATTTTTTCTGCAGATCAAGATCTGGTTCTATAGAATTTTTCTTTAATACCATTGGCGCACGCGCCGTATTACATGCACTAAAAGATATCTCTTGCACCTGTCCTTTATTCTTTTCTTTTGGAAAATCGCTAAAATAAAACTGATCAATAGGACTATGATCTTTTCCTTCTAACACATTAGGTGCATCTCTCCAAATATAATCTGTATTCCCAAAATGGTGGCCTGTGACAATTAATCGTTCACTATTTGTAATCGGTGGTGCATCACGACTATTTACAATATAACAGCCTTCTTTTTTACACCAGTCCAACGAATCTTTCGCTAACTCTGCATGATCACCTGCTACAATAATCGTTGTGGAAATTCTTTTTGAACCTTCTTGTGAACCAATTACTTTCCCAAAAGAACGTGCCATTTTATCTTCACAATCATCACGCACAGAACAAGTTACTATTTTACTCTCACGGTTATTAAAAAATTGCCCATTCCCTGGAATTGTTGAAGTAATAGAGCTTGGCGGTACTTTATCTGCCATAAACTCATTTGAAGAAATATGCTGTAGCATCTCTTTATCATTCTTAACAAAAAAATAATCTATTCTTCCCGCATTTATTTTTTCTAGATTACCCATTCCTTTCATTCCTGCTTTCTGATCAATAACAAGCGTACTTACTACTTCATAACTCCCCTGTTTTTTTTCGCGTACACTAGAATAAGAAACACGGCCCTCTCCAATATTTTCTGCCCGCACTTTATTATAATAATGATTTGACCTAAAATCAACAACATCTCCGTGCTGTATATTTTTAAACAATAATTGTTCTCGGTATCTTGGATCCCCAATCGCTCCAGGAGTATTAACAATACAACTATATTTCAAATTTTGTTGACAAAAAGAAGACGCTTGCATTGACTTCTCTTCAGTATAATATACCTCAGATTTACTCGTTACTTTTAATCTTGAACCCTCTTCTTTAAAACCTTCCGTAGTTACACGTCCATATACTAATTCAGTATTGCCTCTTAGTATAAATTGATCAGCTCGAAAGCCTTCTTTTAACTTAATCTCTCCTGAAAAACCAGTCGTTTGACCCCTAACGGTTCTTAACACTAATTGTTCGGTGTCACATTTTTGTACACAATTACTTTTGATAATATATTCTCCTTTTTTTTGTTCAAATGTGAAATCTCCCCTATATTGGACTCTTGTTGGTCTATCATTTGTTTGATCAGCCGCTTCTAATATTAACTGCCCTTGTTTCACTTTTAAAAAATAATTGCTCTCTTTTTTCGTTTGTAACACCACTCCTCCCTCGACATTTATCGTTTGTTTTCCCTCACTATTTTTACTTTGTGATACCGCACTTGAACCAAAAATATTAATGTTCTCAACTTGAACTGAACCATCTTCAAGCACTTTTGCCGATCTAAACTCTTGCGGGTTAAAAGTTGTACTTTTTCCCTCTAATTTTCGTATATCCGTTCTTAATTGAGGAATTTTATTTGCGGTTGTAGTCTCTGGATTTTGCGCATCCGCTAATTCTTTTTTCAATCTCTCCAATAACTCTTTACTTGGCGCAATTGTTAACGTTGAACCGCTATAACCTGTAATAAGTGCTCCTTTATCATATATCCCATATTTCTGCCAATACCATTGATCTTTTGCTTTAACATTATCATTAAGTAACCCCACATTTTGTTGCGCCTCTTGATCAAATCGCTCAAGCACCGCTGGTGTTGCCAATAAATCTGCTTTCCCATCAATTACTTTCGCCGCTCGAGCAGGATCCTGCGTAAAAGCCGCATCCAATACTTTTTGATTACTTCCCATTAATGCTGGATTTTGTTGCACCGCTATCCATGCTTGTTCCGGATTATGCTCAAACGCCATTGCGGGATTTGATTCAAAATGTTGTTGCACATATTGCGGATTCTGCCAAGGATCTTCTAATGGTTGCTGTCCTGCAGGATTAGTACTTGGATCATTAATCGGCAGAGGATCTACGTTTTCTGCCCACAGACTACTATTAAAATAAAGAAGTACCATTAAAAAAATCATTATCTTTCTAATCTGATTACAACACTTCATGAGATAACCATCTCCCATCGTTTCCATGTTCTTCCATTTTTATTTGATGCATCCACTCGAATGGAATGATACCCTCTGTCTTCCTTTCGAGGGATGAAAGAAATTAATCCTGACGATTGATTAATTAAAAAAAGTGTTGAATCACTCTTAAACGTAACAGTTCCCAGCTTGGGATTTGAAAGAGGAACTTTAAACGTATATTGCGTTCCCACTTTCCCAAATTGCTTTGAAATATTTGAAAAGACTGGATAGCCTGGTTTGTCTATATTGATAAAAATATATAATGGTTCAACTCTTGTATTATTATCTCCATCTGTTACAATAACATAATACACATATTCATCATTTAAAAAATCTATTATGTTCAATGTTACAATCCCTTTTTGATCAATCATCAAATCAGGAGGATCTATTGCATAAGAAAGATTATTCCCCTCTGCCTTGATTTGAGAGGTGAATATTCCCTGGCTCGTAATTACCCAAGGATCAATTTGATCAACCAAGAACGACTCTTTAATTTTCTCTAATTGGATATTCTGTTGCAGCTCCCCCTCCCATTTAAAATCCAGTCCAAAATTATATTTTAATTCCTTTCCTGAAATTGTCATTGGGAATATGGCATTCACAAATACTCTCTCCCCTGATCCTCCCTCTTGTTTAAAAGTAAGTAAAACATTATTCTCAGTTAATTTAGAAGACAGATCACCAAGTAATAAATAAGTTGCATCTTGTTCTTGATTTAAAAGATACTGTTTAATACTATTATACTCATTTAGAACACTAAATAATAAAGTGCTTGAAAAAGTTTTCATCTCTTTTTTTTGTGAACTTTTCACGATTTCTAACGGGAAATCCATTTCCACCTTCGTCTTTTTTTCCATAAAATGTACACTGATATTTGATGAATTATAATTAAATGCATATCCCTCTTTCGTAAACAAATTAAAAGAAGCTATACATTCCATGAATTTTTCTTCTGCAAGCTTCCCCACTTGTCGTTCAATCATATTTATCCCGGGGATTTTACTTTTTTTCCCATCAAAATATATCGGAACCATTTTTTTCCCTCCCTCATACATCCATGACGCTGTCTCTAATTCTATTGGGAACGTACTATATCCTCCTTGCGCCAGAACAAATAGCAAACTCTCTGATGTACTCTTTTCCAAACAAGCCGTAATGAAATCTACAATCGGTTGTGTAACGAGTGGTTCTTTCTCTTCAATTGTTGCATCTGTAATAATCATGTAATTCCTAAGATATGTTGCACCAATAACTACAAATAATAGAAATAAACCTACAAGGATAAAAATAGTCACTTGCCCTCTTTTTAACATATCCTCCCTAAATCAATCCTCTTTTTTAAATATTTGCCCTAAATAGGGATTTGTAACCATTATAAAGTAACGAATAGACCGAAAAGTTTATAAATAGGGCTATTTTCTATCATCTCATGAATCTTTATACAAAAACCCTGTTAAACACTCTTCTTAGTTCTATCTATCTCTGTTCTTCGTATTCTTCCCCTGCCTCTGCCAAAGATGCTACTTCTCCCTTAAATCCCTCCTCATCTACTCTTGAAGCTAAAATCCAAGAACAAGAAGGAATAGCAACATCTTTATCCCCTCAATATCATTTCAATCAAAAAGACCTCGAAAGATATCAAAAATGGAAACAACAAGCCATATCCTACTCTAGAAAAACAGGCCAAGTAGTTCTTATCATTAACAAATCAAAATTTGAATTAGAGGTCTACAAAAAAGGAGAATTAAATCAGACCTTTCCAATCGAATTAGGGAAAAACCCCTATGATGATAAAAAATACCAAGGAGATCAAACAACTCCCGAAGGATTCTATAAGATTACAAGAGTAAAAGATGTCCATGATACTTCTTTTTATCGTGCCGCAGAACTCAACTATCCTAATGAACAAGACAGAATTGAATTTAAGAAATTAAAAAAAGAAGGAATTATTCCTAAAAGCGCAACAATTGGTGGTGCTATCAATATCCATGGTCGAGGAAGCGGTATTTCCCCTCTCCAAGGCGGTTCTAATTGGACCAATGGGTGCACAGCTCTCTCCGATGAAGAAATGGATAGATTGTTTCCATATCTACAACAAGGAACACGAGTTTTAATAATAAAATACGACAACAGAACTATCCTTGATATACCGCCTGATAAAAAAACAATTATAAAACAATTAAAATATTTAACCAAATCTATAGACAACTCAATTTATAAATAAACCCCAAAATAAAGAAAACACCATGAGCACCCTCACTATAAAAAATCATACATTCAAAGAATTCCTAGTCAAAGACTCATTTAATCGCCGTGCCATCGTATTTAAAAATACAATTATCCAATCTCTTGGCAAACTAGGCTTAACTGAAGACGACATCGACGTGCCAATGGAAGTCATGGCCCTCAAACGCGCTCCTGCCTCAGTATTATGGTATCTTGGCGGCTATCGCTTATATTATAGTTACAATGGCTCAGTTAAATTCGTTGAAAACTTATACGTCGTCTCAAAAGTAATCGAACTTGAAGTTATATCTATTCTCAACGGCGAAAAAACCGCCGAAGACTTCATCCGCGACTTCACTGAAGACAAAAACATCGAAACCCAGCGCAAACAAGCCCGTGAATTGCTCGGCGTTGAACATGGTACTTTGGATTTAAACCTTATCAACCAAAAATTCAAACAATTAGCTAAACAACACCATCCTGACATGCCTGGCGGCAATCACGAAACATTTAAAGCCATCAATCATGCACATAAGACATTGAAACGGGAATTGGAATAGTTTTTCTATACAAAATAGTTGACGAAAGATTGCGGAGAACATTAAACGATTTGGGTCGAACGACTGCAAGGAGTGAGCCGTTAAATCGCTGTTAAATACCCCGACTGAAGCAAGTGAGTGTAAAATAAATTA
>CAYSCV010000059.1:0-8437 GCA_964429715.1 uncultured Methanosarcinales archaeon | reverse complement strand
GTGGATCGGAATAGTATTAGTACAATGGGGCATGCTTGGGATAGAGTGACGTTTCCATCAGGAAAAATTTATATTTTGAATTTGTCACCGCCAACGTATATTGGTACGCTTACAGATGCTATGCATGAGGCGAAGAATTGGTTGTTCTGTAGACCGGAAGATGAGGAATGGCTAGAGAGGTTAAAATAGGATTTGTAAAAGAATAAATGATAGTTTTATAAAGAGGAAGGGATTTTTCGCTATATACTTATGAGGATGACTCGGGTTTGAGGAGTTCTTGTAGGTTATAAGAAGTATTAACAACAATAGGTGAACAAACAATATGGGTTTCGGACAAGGTAGAGGCGGTGGCGGCGGCGGTAATTTCGGCGGGCCACGAGAAATGCATACAGCTACATGTAGTGACTGTGGAAAAGAATGTAATGTTCCTTTCAAGCCAACGCAAGGTAAGCCAGTATACTGTCGAGATTGTTATCAGAATCATAAGAAGCAATTCTAGGATTACAAGTTCCTGATTCAAAGACAATTATCACACAGGTTGTGTTTTTTTTAATTTTTTTATTTGATTTTTTTTAGAGAATTTTTATAGTGATTTAATTGTTTTAAATAGAACTTTGAGCTTGTATTGATTCAATGATTCTTTATTCATCCAATTCTTTCTTAGAACGGTAGAAGAAGTAGCCGAGGATGATGAACGTGATTACAGGGGAAACCCATTCAGGAATATGGGCGCCGAAGGCGTGGGAAACCATAACTGTCCCTAATGCTAGTACGGAATACATGGCGCCGTTTTTGAGATATTTGTATTTTTTGATGCGGTCGATGTTGCTGATGGTTAGTTGTCTGACGACAATAGCACCAAGACCATTTCCCAGAAGAATGAGAGGAATAGAGAGGGTAAAAGCAAAGGCACCAAGGACGCCGTCGATGGAAAAGGTCATGTCGATGACTTCGAGATATAATATTTTGCTGATGTCGCTCATATTGGATTTGCCATGCAGCATTTCGTGTTCGGCTTTTTCGGCGTTTTGTTTGAAGCCGTGGGTGATGAAGAAAGCGGTGGAACCAACGACGGCGCCAAAAGCGACGAGAGGGTTACTTTTCATGGCATGCCAGACGATGCCGGTGAGGATTATGGAGATGACGGCGTAAAACCAGACGCCTTGTTTCATGAAGAAGCGTTCGTGATGCAAACCAAATTCTTTTTCTTCGAGGAATAACCAGTGGAAGAAGAGGAAAACGAGGAAGATACCGCCACCCATTAACAGAATCGGGGCGGAGAGTTGGATGGCTTCGATGACTAATGGATCGGAGCTGAATGTAGCGGTTAGTGAGCCGAGGAAGCCTAGTTTTGGAGTGGATACCCAAATGATCAGCCAAGGTAATAAGCCGCGGACGAGAAAGACGGCGAAGAGAATGCCCCATACTAAAAACCAGCGTTGGGCACGCTTTGACATAGTTCTGAGAACTTCGGCGTTGATAACGGCGTTGTCAATACTGCTGATAGTTTCAAAGAGGCATAGACCAAGAACAATGAGGATAATGGAAAGGATGTCCATGAATGTGAAGGAGGAGATTGAGGTATTTAAAGATTGTTGTGAAGTTTATTTCTTTGCAATTTCGTCAAATATTTCTTGTGGTAAATACTGTTTCTTATGGTTGGCAAAGATGCGAAAGTTGTCGCTGGATTCAATGATGTCATCGAATTTTTCTCTGATCTGTAGAGAGAGTTTACGGAATTGTTCGCGGTGTTCTGTTTCGGTATGAACGACGACGTCCCATTCTCCAAACGTTTTGGTGAATTCAATGACGTTAGGATGGTATTTGCAGAAGCGGCGGAAGTTTTCTTCGTCTTCTAAAGTGATGTTGCGATAGCGGATAAGAATGATGTTTGCAGAGAGGTTCATGGCTTTTGGATTGAGAAGCAGGCGATAGCCTTTGATGATTTGTTGTTCTTCTAATGCTTTTAGATGGGTGAGCGCGGTTTTAGGAGTGATTTTGAGGGCTTGAGCGATGTCGATGATTTTTTTCTTGCCAGCAAACAGGCATTTAATTAGTAAGAGGTTTAAAGGATTGATGGGGATTTCTTCGCGATCACCACCTAAAATGGTGTCATAACGGTCTTCGGAGTCGATAAGATAACTGCGGGGAAAGTGATGTTCTACAACGGTTGTAAGGATAGTATGATGACGTAATTCTTTGGGGTTTTCAGATACTAATTGTTTGATTTTTTTGTTAAATGAAGAAGGGTTTTTAGCGGAGAAAGCCACCATCAAGTCATAGTTGCCATCGCATTCAGTAATAGAGATTATATTTTCGTGCTGTTTAAGTTTAGCGATCAAGCGATTGAAGCTGTGTTCGTTGATGTAATGGACTTTAAAAAAGACGATAAACGCAAGATAGCCGAAACGGGAATAGTCAATGCTAGGGACGTAGTCGAGAATGATTTTTCGTTGTTCGAATGAATGAATTTTATAGCTGACAAGCTGTTCGCTCATGCGTATTTTTTTGCCAATCTGGGTAAATGTTTTACGATAGTTGCAGTCGAGTTCATATAAGAGGCGTAAGTCTTTTTTATGGAGCATTTTTGTAAATAATGCTTTTTTGTTTATATATTTTTCTATTTTGAAAAGAATAAGAAGAATATGTTTTAATAGTTGGATGTCTAAAACAAGCAATGAGGGGGAGTAGAAGGAAGGGAGGAGATTATGAGGGGAAAACAAAATATAATTATTTTACATCAAGGAATTGAAGGGAATAAGGATCCGACAATTGTAAATGCGGTTGATGTTACAAAGAATCTGACACAAAGTATTGGTATATTAGGTTATAATACGGAAAGTGTATTTTTAGATGAGCAGTTTGAATGGGTGCAGAAGATATTAAAATTGAAGAAGGATGGGAAATTGGATTTAGTTTTTAATGTGGCGGATTTAGGTTTTTTTTATGATAATGCGTTAGAGCCAAATATTTCGGCAGTGCTTGATGGTTTACAAGTGAAATATACTGGTTCAGCACATTATGCGATGGCGTTTTCAAGTGATAAGTATGCGTCAAAAAAATATTTGGAGAATTTTGGGATTCCTGTACCTAAATGTGCGTTGGCAAATCAAGTAGGTTTACTTGAGGAGAGATTGCCCGCAGAGTTGGATTATCCGGTTATTGTGAAAAAACGTAGAGTACATAATAGTGTGGGGTTAACGGTTGATTCAGTGAATTATGAGCCTTGGCAATTGCAGCGTTCAGTAGAGAAATTACGTGATCATGGAGAGGATTTGAAAGAGTGGATTTTAGAGGAATATATTGAAGCGAAAGGAATTACAGAAGTGTGTGCAGGGTATATTGGTAATAGTCCACGAAACGTGTTGCCAAGTGTGCATTTTAATTTTGGTGGTTCATTTGAGGGAAGACCTAAAATTAGAGATTTTGATGCGAAATGGCTCGAAGAGGGGGCAACGTATCAAGAAAGTTGTGCAGAGTTTGTGGAGCTGCCAGTTGATTTGCAGAGAGATTTAGAGAAGTATACTACACAGATTGCGGATATTTTTGATGTACGTGATTATGGGCGGTTTGATTTTCGGTTGAAACAAACAGAGAATAGTCGTTTAATTCCGTATAGTATTGATATCAATGCAAATCCAGATGTGAATACGAGTGCGTCGTTATTTAAAATGGCGAAACAGGCAGGATATTCGTATACAGATTTTGTGGGAGCGTTGATTACAAGTGCATTTCAAAGATATAATCCAGAACATAAATAGAGGAGATAAGCATGAAAACAACACTCGGTATTGAAGTGGAATTAAATTTGGTTGACCGATTAGGGTATATTGCTAATGCTGCGGATATGATTTTAGAGGATACGGAAACACCGAGTTGTTTTGTTGCGGAGTGTCGAAAATCACAGGTGGAATTAAATTCTTTGCCGTTTGCAACGGTTGATGAGGTATATACAGATGTGGTTGGAAAGCTGCAATTGTTGGAACGTTTGTCTGAAAAATATGAGGTATTTGCGGTGAGTGTGAGTGAATATGGGGCAGGAAAAGGGATTTGGCGCAGTGAACGAGCGATTGAACAGGCGTATACACATGTTCTTGGTTTGATAGGAAATGAAGAATTGACGACGATTTCGGGGATACATGCGCATTTTTCGCAGGATCAGACAAAGTTAGTGGAGCAGTATAATTTGTTTTTGGCGTTAGATCCGTTATCATTTGCGATTACATCAACCTCGCCTATTAGATATGATGGGATGAATAGTATAAACTGCCATCGAATTGATATTGTACGAAATAAAATTCTGCGAGAGTTTCCGTTTCATGGGCAATTGATGCCATATCTTACTGAAATTGAAGAGTTGGAGAATCAAGATGGGTTACGACTGCACGAGTGGGAGAATTTTTCGCCGTTATTTACCAAAACAAATACTAATTTTTCACCGGTGCGTAAACGAGATAGGATTGGACCGGGAACGTTTGAAGTGCGAAGTTTTGATACGGCACCAATTAAAACAGCATTTGGAGCGATTGCGTTGTATAAAGGATGTGTTGATGCGGTAGTTGAAGGAGAGGTTTCGATAGAAGTGGCACGGGAGGATAACAAATATCAGTTTACATCAGAGGGAATTGTGCTGCCGACGTATCGAACGTTAAAGAATATAGAAAAAGAAGCAGTGATGTATGGGCTTAAATCAGATATGGTACAGGAGTATGCAGCAGAGGTTGCTACTTTTGCGAAAAAATATTTGCCTTGTGCGGATCAAAAATATTTAAATTATTTAGATATAGAATTAGAAACAAGATTTAATCCTGCGGATCAGATTATGCAATTTTTGAGAGGAAAAGGGTATACACAGAGTCGTTTTACGCCGGCGCAATGTGCAGCTGCAAATTTATTTATGCGGGAGAAGTATGCGGCTGATTTGTATTGATTGGCAAATTTTGTTTATAGAGGGGTTTGATTAACCATATAAACTACTTCAATCCCCTCTAAGAAGGACTTGGTCACTAGCGTTCCGAAATTGCTGTGGCAATCTTTGAGGAATCCGAAAAATGGGGTTAATCAAAGTCCTCTATATAAGTTTAGATACAATAACTTAATAAAGTTGGTTTTGTGAGATTTTGATATGATTATTGATATGCATGTACATTATGGCTCTGATGCGGATGGAGAAAAAGTAGGGCTTACTGATTTATTAGAGCAAAAAAAGAAGCATAATTTAGATTATATCGTTGCGTTTCCGTTTAATTGTGCTGATTTACTTGGAGATTCAGAACAAATCTTACATTTGGCAACAGAATATTCGTTTATCATTCCTTTTTTGCGTTTTGATCCGAGGATTATTACACCAGAACAGTTAGATAAAGCTTTAGCATTGCCCTATAAAGGAGTGAAGCTGCATCCTTTGTCACAGCAGTTTTATCCTGATGATCCGGCAATTGAATGGATTTATCCAAAGATTGCAAAACGAAATATTCCGCTGTTATTTCATTGTAATACGTCTTGTTATGAACCAATGAGTAATCCTATACATATGCGAAAGGTGGCGGAAAAATATCCTGACTTGAGGGTTATTTTAGGACATGCAGCGGGAGGAGAAATTGCGGCAATTGAAGAGGTGCGGCATTGTTCAAATATTTATATTGAGACTTCAGTGGATGCGTTCCCGCGGTTTTTTGAACGGGCGCAGGAGTTATTTCAATTTGATCGTTTTTTGTTTGGCAGTGATTTTCCTTATTCTGAGATCGATATAGAATTATTGAAGATAGAACGGGCAAAAATTCCACCGGAACTGAAACAAAAAATTTTATATGATAATGCGTTCAAAGTGTTAGGGTTATAGAAAAGAGCATAAATGAGATATAAATTTAAAGAAAATCCTGAAAAGTGGCTATCCCCAACCCTAAAGGGTGGGGATTTACGCCACTTTTCCAAGACGGATTTTCTAAAATAAAATATAGCGAAATCCCTGCGAGCATTTACTCGCATTCACAAGAAATCAAACGAAGATTTGATTTCTGTGCAGAAATTAAGTCTTTGCTTAATTTCTTGCATGAATGTTAGGGATTTCTGCTTATTTGATTTAAAGAGCATATGATGATATCAAAATTACAATTTCCATTGCCGTTACAGTTGCTGCTTAATCAGACGGCATTATGGGCCTTTTCGTTTTTATTTATACCAATGTTGTTACGAGAGCAAGGTTTTGGGAAGTGGTTTTTTATTTGGGGATATATGTTGCTTGCGATGTTGAGTGTGATTATATTATTGTTTGTTACAATTTATAATGTGCGGTGGTTTTTGCGCATGAGTTTTATTTTGAATAGTGGGATGGCGTTAGGGTTTTTTTTATTGCCATTGCGAATGGCGTTTTTAATGTATATTGTAGGATGGGCAGGGTTGATTATTTTATTTTGGGTTCCGTTGAACATGATTTTTTTTCAGGAATCACATTCAGGAAGGCATGCGCGAGATTCGTGGAGTTATATGGTGGCGCCAGGAGTATTATCGATGATTATTCCGCCGCTGGGAGCGCTGATGATGCGAACGTATGGATATAAGTGGTTATTTTTGCTGATAGCGGGTATGTATTTAATAGCAATGGTGTGGTTTTGGAGAAAAGTTCCAGATATGGTGTGGAACGTGCAGAGAAGGGATGCGATTATAAAGTTTAAAGGGTTGAAAACGATATCGATGTTTGAAGGGGCGTTACATTTCTTTAGTTCGGTTGTGTTAAGTGTGTATGCGCTGCGGTTTTTGCAGAATGAAACAGAAGTTGGATTTTTTTTTAGTTATGTGGCAATTGTAGGAGTGGTAGCGGGATTTTTTGTGGCGAGAGGATCAGATATGATGCAGGAGCGAAAGAAGTATGTTATTATTTTATTTTTGTTCTTGTTGATTTGTGCGTTAGGGTTTATGATAGCGAAGACATTAGGAGTATTTCTGTTGGTAATGGGAGTGTATACAGTTATGGCAACCGTCAGTTCACCAATACGATTAGCACTCAGTATGGATGTGAAAGAAAAGGATATGAATTTTTGGTGGAGTAGAGAGTTGTTTCTTAATATTGGACGAGCGGGGACATTGGCTATAGCCGGGCTATTATTCTGGAAAGAGTGGTACGGGTTATTGTTTGGAATGTATGCCGTGATGATTGGGCTATATCCGCTATTAATTTTTCATAAGCTGAAGAAGTTGAGATAAAAGTAAATGTAGTATATGCTTTTTAGAGAAAAGATGGATTTTATGAAAATGAATTATTTATTTAATTTTATATTCATGTCTTTTTTAGATTAATTTAATACTTTTTACAAATATTTTAGGCTATATCTTTAATTTGATTCTTGGATTATAATGTTAAATATTGATAACCGTAGAAAGATGAGAGAATATTTGAATATAATTGGAAGAGGAGTACTGCCGTTTGTTGTCGGGGCAGCGATGAATAATTATAGTTCTAGCGCAAGAGCAGATGAATATGTACTTTCTTTTGTGAAACAGGTTGACGTGAGAGAAGAAAAAAATAGAGAGTTGGTTTCTGAGGAGAGAATGTTAGAGCAGCACATATATGGCGTACATAAACCAGAGTATAAACCGCAGGAGATCTGCCGATTGAGGCTTAGAGAGTATAGAGTTCCGGCTTCAGGATTACGAGGGTTGATTGGACGTTCACAGATGAAATTGAAAGAAAGCGAGTTTGTTGATTTACGAAAGCCGGAGAGGTCATATGGACGGCAGGAATTAGTGGATGTGGTTAATTATTCAGCGTGTGTGATGCAGGAAGTGTATGGTGCGCCGTTAGTTGTTCATGATTTAAGTCGAGAAGGAGGAGGGAGATTACGACCGCATAAAAGTCATCGTAATGGTCGAGATGCAGATGTAGGAATTTATGGGTATGATCTGGCAGAGGAAAGATATTATAATACTACGACTAAAATGAAAAAGAGAGGGAGATTGCATCCGGATTTTAACAATGATCGAGCACTAGATGCGAATTGGCTGTTTATTGATTCACTGTTGAGAGGACCGTATGAGATAGATATGATTTTTCTGGATCAGAAATTGATCAATGGCTTGCGTTCGTATGTGGTTGGAAAGTATGGCGAAGAGATATGGAATGAAGGGGGAAGAGTGTTACGGCATGAACCAGGACATACTACACATTATCATATTCGAACCAAAGTGCCGGTTGTGGAGCCGAAGACGTAGCGGTTGGTTTACAGAGGTATAGAGGAGTTTGCATAATTCATCTTTTACAGAAAGCACTGCTTTCTTATGTTACTTGCGCAACATCTTGGCAAACCCCTCTAAGAGATTCGGTCACTAGCGTTCCGAAGTTGCCGCGAGCAACCTTTGCAACGGCGCAATTTTAAGCTTATTTTAGCACCTATAGTAACTGTGAATTCTTTTTGAAATTTGTTCACAGTTACAGATAACT
>CAYSCV010000058.1:0-8503 GCA_964429715.1 uncultured Methanosarcinales archaeon | reverse complement strand
TTTTTTAAATTCTTTTTTCCACAATCTTTAAAAGCTATTTCTATCTTATTTAGTCTTTAATGAAGAAAGTTGTGGTTATTGGCGGAGGTACGGGGAATTTTGTGGTACTTTCGGGGCTGAAGAACTATCCGGTAGAGTTAAGTGCGATTGTGTCTATGGCGGATGATGGTGGTTCTACCGGGATTCTACGTGATGAGTTAGGGGTGTTGCCTCCAGGTGATGTACGGCAATGTTTAGTTGCGCTTTCTGATTCGAGCCGGTTGATGCGGAATTTGATGAATTATCGGTTTGAGAATGGGGGACTAGGAGGGCATAGTTTTGGGAATTTATTTCTGTCGGCGCTGGAGAAGGTCACAGGGAGTTTTGAGAAGGCGGTGGAGGAGATGGGAAGAGTGATGTCGATTAAAGGCAAAGTGATTCCGGTGACGACGCATCAAGTGCGGTTGAAGATGATTCTAAATTCAGGCAAAGTGTTAGAGGGGGAGGGGCAAATTTTTACGTCTACAGAGATTGAGAAAGGGTTTCAGAGTATTTTTCTTGAGCCGATTCCGGAAGTGAATCGTAAAGCGATTGATGAAATTATGAATGCGGATTTAGTTGTGGTTGGGCCAGGGGGATTGTATACTTCGTTGATTCCTAATTTATTAGTGGAAGGGATAAGTAAAGCGTTACGTGATACAAAAGCAAAGAAGGTGTTTATTGTGAATTTGATGAATCGCCGAGGGCAGACGAATGGGTTTACTGTAGGGAATTATATTCGAGAGATGAAACGCTTTACAGGGGTAGATGTGTTTGATTATGTGTTAGTTAATAATGGCAAGCCGAAGAAAGAGTTAATTGAGAAGTATGCACAGGAAGGGGAGATGGTGCAAAATGATCTTACGGTGGATGCACGATTAATATCAGCGGATTTGTTAAGCGAAGTCAAGTCAGAGTATCAAGATACAGATGTACTTGCGAAGCATCGGGCGTTTATTCGTCATGATTCAGATAAATTGGCAACGGAGTTGATGAATATTGTTACTCATATTTGATTTAGATGATACGTTGTTTGCGCGATTGCCGGATGAGTATTCTGAGGAGGATATGAAGCGATTAGTATTATTTCCGTATGCGCGTGAGATTTTAGGGTTGAGAGGTGTTAAAAAAGTGCTCGTGTCGAAGGGTGATGCTTTTTTGCAGTTTCAAAAGATTCGAAGGTTAGGGATAGAAGAGTTATTTGATGCAATCTTGATTACGCAAACGGATGAAGGAAAAAAAAGTTGTTTTCAACAGGCGTTGGCGCAGTTTGCGGCAAATAAACGTGAGGTGTGGGTGATTGGGGATAGAGTTGATTCGGAGATTAAATATGGTAATGAGCTGGGCTTGAAGACAGTGTTGTTTCGGCATGCGGAGGGGAAGTATAAACATCTGGTGCCGAAAGCGGGAGTGGAGAAGCCGTTGCATATTGTGGGGAGTTTTTTGGAGTTGCGACGGGTGTTAGGGGTCGAGGAGAGGGAGGAGTTGTGAAAGGGGTGTAAATTAGTTTAAAGTTAAATGAGTGTGTTTAACGGGGGGTTGAGTGCGGAAAAAACTGAAACTCCTCCAGGTGGAACGAAGGAGGTAACTAGTGGATCGAGAAAAGTTACAGATAAAAATGGCGATACAACTGATATTAACAAAAAAGATGTAACAGTAAAAGATAAAGAGGGTAATGTTGTTGAACGGAAAGTTGAAGTTACTGTAACTTCTCCTGATAGCGCACCTGTAACAAAAACGTTTGATAATGTAAAAGATGCAAATATTTACGCAGATAAGCAAGCAAAAGCTGCAGATGGAGATGATTCAGGTTGGTCGCATTCAAAAACTGCCATATTTGATGAGAAATGTGAATTCAAAGGAACCAAAAAATATGGCTCATCGGGAATGACGAATCCAAATGATGAAGTCTCCAAATCAAATTTTAAAAAATGTGAAAGTAGTTGGGCATCAGCGTATGGTGGGTGCGTGATGAATTTGTTGATGGATGATTTTAAAACAGATGATAAAAGTACTGGTCAGGATAAGTGTGAGAAAGTGGGGCAGGGTGGACCGGATGCGGGGTTGAACTGTGGGAAGAAGAGTTATGGTAAGGATGGATTGGATGTCAATTTATTCTTTGGAACTGGTTCTTCTCAGGGAGCTGGAGTGACGGATCCGGGGGCGGGTTAGATTTTTTTTAATCTTTTCTTTTTTTCTAGTTTTTTGGTTCTAATCGCTTCTGAGCGATACTTTTTTATATTATGGCTTATTGTATTACACTATGAGAATTAAATTATTAGTTAAAGAGCTTTCTACTTATCCTGAAATACAAGCAATATATTTGTTTGGTTCACAGGCAACAGGTAAAGCACGACCGTATTCTGATGTTGATATATGTATTATGCTTGTGACGGGTACTTCTGAAAAAAAACAAAGTGAGATTTTAAGCAATGGTTCGGAAAAAGTCCAATTATCTTCATTTGATACGCTCCCTTTGTATATCCAATATAGGGTTTTTAAAGAGGGAAAAGTTCTTTTTGTACGCAATAAACTAGAAGACCATAGGCTTACGGTACGAACAGTATTGAGTTATCTTGATTTTAAAAATCTGTTAGAACGACATGTTGATGGGGTGTTAGCATAATGTATGATACAATTCGAGTGGGGGTTATCATTGCGGATATAGATCGGTATTTTAATGATCTAGAGAAAATGGGAGTGAAATCGGTTACTGATCTTACTGATGAGAAAACGTTTTATGCTACTTCTATGTTACTTTTTTCTATCCTTAATCGTTTTATAGATTTAGGCGGGGAAATGGTTACGGCTTTACGGTTAGGTACGCCGGCTACATATAAAAATATTTTTTCTCTGTTGGTTAAGGGAAAAATTATTTCTCCTGTTGCAGGGAAGAAGTATGAGTTGTTGGTTTCTGATCGAAATTTGCTGGCACATGAGTATCAGGATTTTGCGACCAAAGAAGTCTATGATATTTTTAAGAGGATTGTGGTTGTGAAAGATTTTGTGGTTGTTGTGAAACAGATGGTTCGTTCATCAAAATAGTATTCTTTCTTGTTTTTTTATATTACTTATTTTATTCCACAATCTTTAAAACTGTTTACGATATTTCTTCTTTATATGAAAGCAGTCTTACTAGCAGCAGGAAAAGGTACACGATTATTACCGTTAACTATTGATACACCAAAAGTATTAGTTGAGGTGAATGGCAAACCTTTCTTATGGTATGTGTTAGAGAATTTATATTTAGCGGGGTTTGATGATATTGGGCTTGTGGTTGGGTATAAGAAGGAGAAGATTGCGGAGTTTGTGAAAGAATATTTGGTGCAGCAGGGGGGGATGAAGATTACGCTTATTGAACAGAAAGAACAGTTGGGCACGGGACATGCGGTGTTATGTGCAAAAGCGTTTGTGGGAAAAGAGAATTTTGTGGTATATTCCACTGATAATTTGATTAGCACGGAAGATTTGCGTAGTTTGCCGATGGATGATGAGTTTATTTATGTGATGGCGATGCAAGTGCAGTTTCCAGAACGATATGGAGTATTAGTTCATGAAGGTGATTGGTTGCGGGAGATTAAAGAGAAGACGAAAGAGTATCATGGCAATTGGGTGAATGCGGGGATTTATAAGTTCACTCCGGAAGTATTTCCCCTGTTGGAGAGGGTGGGGGTTTCTGTACGGGGAGAGATTGAAGTTACAGATGCGGTGACGATGCTTGCTCGGCAACGAAAAGCTAAAATCATGAAGTTACAAGAATATTGGCTTGATCTTGGGGCGAAAGATGATATTCCGCATATTGAAGCGTTTTTGCAAAGAAGAGGAGGAGGGTGAGTGGGGGTGGACAGCGGGGCTGTGGAATGTTGTGATGTAGGCGGAGAATAGTGAAGTTATCATAAGTGGGGCGGTGCAGGGGTGTGAGTGCGTTTAACGCTAAGAGTGTAGGAATCTTTAAATAGGTTTGAAATATTCTATTTCTGTTATATTAAAATGGGGTGTTGAATATGAAATTAAAGTGGTTCTTATTTATTGGGTTAGTTTCTGTAATGGTTATTGTGGCGGGATGCGGGTTGACACCAGGTAAGAGTATTGCTGGTGAAGCCAAACGGGATTTTGATAACAGTCGATATGTGGATAAAAGTCAAACTGTTATACAACGAAGTACAGATGTCGTTATACAAAGAAATAATAATGTTGTTAAAGGATGTTATTTTGATTTTGATTGTGCTTCCGGGCAGGTGTGTGAGGGAGGTAAACAGACTGCTAGCCCTAAATATAGTGTGAAAGGGACATGTATTACTCCTAAAGAGATTCTAAAACCAGAGGTTTGTACAGCTATTGTTTTTGCGGATACAAATTTAGAATGGGTGATTAAACAGCAATTGAATATTCCTCAAGATAATCCTGTTTGTGCGGAAAAAGTGAAGGCGGTCAAAGAGTTGGGATTATCAATGTTAGCGATTAAAGATATAAAAGGGCTAGAATATTTCACGGGATTGCAAACGCTGGATTTAGATACTAATCAAATTGTGGATTTAAGTCCATTAAGCAGTTTGAAGAATTTAAAAGCGCTTAGTGTATCATTTAATCAAGTGAATGGTGTTGCACCTTTAAAATCGTTAACTAATTTACAGGCAATTGATCTGACATTCAATAAAGTTACTGATATTACTCCTTTGAACGGGTTAGTTAATTTAGAGGTTTTATCTCTGGGGCAGAATAATATTGATTCGATTGCAGCGTTACAAAATTTAAATAAACTTACTTCGCTTAATCTTGTGTATAATCAAGTTACAGATATTAGCGCTTTGAGTGGAAAAGTTAATTTAAAAGAGTTGCATCTTGGTTCTAATAAAGTGACTACACTCACTTCTTTAGCAGGATTGAAATCACTCCAATGGTTGTTTTTGTCAAATAATCAAATTAAAAATATTGATGCTTTAAAAGGGTTAACCAATATTGATGCGTTATTCTTAGAAAATAATCAAATAAATGATATTACGGCGCTCACTCTTTTGACAAATCTTAAAGGGTTATATCTGGGTCAGAATATGATTTCTGTCGTTAAACCTTTGGAAAATGCTCAGCAGCTTCAGATACTTGGACTTAACAATAATCAAATTAATGATATTAGTTCGTTACATGGATTGCTTAATCTCCAGCAGTTTTCGCTGGGAAATAATCCTCTTCAATATTCGGTTGAAGTTTGTTCGTATATGAATTTGTTGAAAAGTAAAGGGGCATCGATTGATGGGTTTGATTTTAAGAAATGTTCTTAGGTGCAATATTTTCTTATTTTAATCTTTCTTTTATCTTTTTTGTGTTTTCTTTTTTCTTTCCATAACCTTTATTATATACTCTTAATTTTTCTTTACTATGGATATCTATGACCCTGCTGAAGACTCATATATGCTACAGCGCTATATACATGAATATGCATTAGGCAGAGTACTTGATATGGGTACGGGCTCGGGTATTTTGGCGTTGAGTGCTATGCGCAACCCAAATGTGCGCGAAGTAGTCGCTGCGGATATTAATGTTGATGCAATAGAACAGTTGAGGGAGAAAGTACGAACGGAAAAGATACGTAAAGTAACGGTAGTTCAGAGTGATCTTTTTGAACAGATTGAAGGGTGTTTTAATTTAATCTTATTTAATCCGCCTTATTTGCCGCAGGATACAGTTGGAGAAGGGAAAGCAAAGAAAACGATTGAAGATGCGGCGTTGTATGGAGGGAAAAAGGGCTGGGAAATCTCAGAGCGTTTTTTTCGAGAGGTGGGAAAATATTTGTTTTCTGATGCAGTGGTGTTATTCTTATTTTCTTCGCTTACGAATAAGCAAAAAGTGGAAGAGATTTTACAACATAATTTTTTTGAATGGAAAGAGTTAGATCGTAAGAAAATTGCATTTGAGGAATTGTATGTGTATGAAATTAAGAAGAGTTTGTTGAGGCGAGAGTTAGAAAGGCAAGCAATTGATGAAATTCATTATTTTGCGAAAGGAAGCAGGGGGTTTATTTATACGGGAAGGCGAAATTTGAGTGTGAATGTGAAAAAAATGATTCCGCTCAACATAAAGTATCAGCAGGTGGCGATCAAGATTAGGAATATAGAGAGTAAAGCGGAGGGGAGTATTCGTAATGAGGGGTTATGGCTGGAGCGGTTGAATGAGGAGCGAATTGGGCCGCAGTTGATTAAAGCAGGAGAAGTTGATGGTAAAGACTATGTGATTTACCAATTTGTGGAAGGGAAAGAGATTTTAGATTGGATTGAGGGGGCAACGAAGGAGATGATTCAAAAAGTGTTGCAAGATGTGTTAGAGCAGTGTTTTCGTTTAGATCAGTTAGGGGTGACAAAGGAGGAGATGCATCATCCGGTAAAGCATATATTAGTGACGGAGAAACAGCGGGTGTTTTTGATTGATTTTGAGCGGACACGGTTAACGGATAAACCGCAGAATGTAACGCAGTTTGTGGAGTTTATTTGTCGGATTCAAGAGAAGTTGGCTCAAAAGGGAGTGAAGGTTGTGGTTGAGCGGTTGCGTACGTTAGCGCAAGAATATAAAAAGGAGCCTACATTAGAACGGTATCATTTACTTGATGGTCATTTATTTTTGTGAGTGTGAGCTATGAAATATTCAGATGTTCCAATTTTAATGTATCATGATGTGGGGCTTTCTATTACTCCTTGGTGTGTGTCACAAGAGCAATTTACACAACAGATGATGTTGTTGAAGCGCAAGGGCTATAGAACGATTAGTTTGGCGGAGTTGAAAGAGGGGGTTGAGCGAGAGGGGGAGGTTGTGGGACGAGCAGTAGTTATTACGTTTGATGATGCGCGAAAGGGGGTGTATAGTATTGTGTATCCTCTCTTGCGAGAGTTAGGGTTTACGGCTACTATATATATAGTGCCACGATGGGTGGAGGGGGAGGAAATTCCGCGCGAAGAGTTGTATTCGGGGTTTTTGAATTGGAATCAATTGCGTGATTTGGCGCTGGCGGGGTGGTCAATGGGGAGTCATTCGTTGCGACATCAAAATTTGACTTTACTTACTTCTGAACAGTTGGTTCGAGAGTTACAGGAAGCGGATGGAATGATTTTGCGGCAAACAATGCAGCGAGTACAGCATTTTTGCTATCCTTATGGGAAATATGATGAAAAGGTGTTATCTGTTATCAGTTCACAATATAAAACGGGCGTAACAATTGAGAAAGGATTTGGGCGGGAGCAAGGGAAGTATGCACGACAGTGGGTGTTACATGAAACGTCATTGGAGTTGTTTGAGCAGTTGTTACATAGACCAACGCTTTCTGTGGCGATGATTGTGAAAAATGAGGAGCAGTTTTTAGAAGAGTGTTTTAAATCGATAAAAAGAGTTGCGGATGAAATTATTGTTGTTGATACTGGTTCGATTGATCGAACTAAAGAGATTGCGCTTAACGCGGGAGCGAAGGTATATGATTTTAGTTGGGGGCAGGATTTTGCGGCGGCGCGAAATGAGAGTTTGATGCATGCTACGGGCGATTGGATATTGGTTGTTGATGCCGATGAAGTGGTGGCAGCAGAGGATTATTCTCTTATTAAGCAGGCGATGAATGAATGGGATGTAAGCGGGTACCAGATAGTGACTAAGAATTATAGTAATACTTCTTCTATAAGTGGCTGGGTTGTACAAGCGAAAGCGGATTTGTATAGTGGAGAGTTTAAAGGGTGGTATCCTTCGACTAAGGTACGGTTATTTCAGCGAAAAGCAGGTGTTGTATTTCGGGGAGCGGTACATGAGATGGTTGAGGAGAGTATCGGTGAACAGAAGGGGGTGATTATGCCGTTGCCAGTGATGATTCATCATTATGGTGAGAAGAGGTCGGTTGAGAGTGTAGGTTTGAAACGTCGCGAATATATGGTGTTGACGCAGCGTAAGATTGAGGAGAATCCAACTGATGGTAAAGCGTATTATGAATTAGGTATCCAATATAAAGAATTAAAAGAGTTTGGGAAAGCGGAGGAGATGTTACGACGAGCAGTTGAGTTAGAGAAAGGTACGAGTGTGCCACGAGTTAATTTAGCTATTGTGCTACAAAAGCAAGGAAGGATGGAGCAGGCGGTAGAGGAGTATACTAAGGTGATTGCACACTCTCCTGAAAATGCGGAAGCACATTTTGGGTTGGGGTTCTGTGCATTTCAGAAGCAGGATTTAGGGAAAGCAAAAGAAGAGTTTGAACGGGCTATAATGTGTAAAGAGAATTATCTGGATGCGATGATTAATTTAGGGGCGGTGTATGAACGAATGGGGTTATATCCAGAGGCTCTTACATTATTGGTCAAAGCGATTACATTGAATCAAACAAGCGGAAGGGCATATTATAATTTAGGGGTGGTGTATGAAAAAGTGTTTGAGATTCCTAAAGCGGTGCTTGCGTATCGCAAAGCTATTGAGTTGGGGTATGTCAGAAAAGAAGAGTTGAAAATGAAAGTCAGCTTCGACA
>CAYSCV010000057.1:0-8604 GCA_964429715.1 uncultured Methanosarcinales archaeon | reverse complement strand
GCCAAACCGTTTTGTTGATGACATAGTTTTGTTTTCTCCGTATTAATATAAATAAGATGGGGCTGCCCGGATTCGAACCGGGGTTCAATGGTTTTTTTGTATTTTCCGGTCATCGCCGCAAAGCTCACCCAAACCATTAGTGATAGTAACCTAAAGATAACTTCCATTATCTTCGCCAGGCTACACTACAGCCCCAATAGATGATTTTGAATGACCTCATTTTATTCAAAATCATTCTTGGAGGATGTTGAAGTAACATTAATGGTTAATCAACACCCTCTATACCCTATTTATAAATGTTTTGTTAAAAATAGGCTCTATTTAAAAACATTTGGGAAACGTTTAGAAAAATAACTAAAAACCAACTTAAACAAAAAACATCAGCTACAAAAAAGGAATTGTGATCAAATCTTTTGGAAATTGTGTCAACACCTTTACTTTTCCATCCCAATACAATGTATCTTCGATACGTATCCCTAATTTATTTGGAAGATAAACCCCCGGCTCAATCGTAAACGGTATATTTCTTTGTACGCTCATCTTTTTAACAAAAGACGGTGCCTCATGAACCTCCAAACCGATTCCATGTCCTAAAGAATGAATGAAATACTTTTCAAACTTGCCAAGTTTTTGCCGCACAATTTTATCCAGATCAACCAGCTCTTTCCCCTCTGCAACCGCCATAATCCCCGCCTGTTGTACTTGTTGCAATAGATTGTAAAGTTCACGCTCTTTCTCAGTTGGATTGCCCAAATACACTGTCCGTGACATATCTGCACAATAATGCTTATACGATGCCCCAAAATCAAACAATAAAAAACCTAGGCCTAATCGTGTGAGTGATGTGGCATGGTGTGGTGTCGCCGCATTTTTCCCCATCGCAATAATCGTTGGAAACGCTACCTCTCCTCCTTGCTCACGCATCTTTTTCTCAAGAAACAATGCAACATCCTGCTCCGTCAGCAACCTCTTCTTCCTCAACTCCTCAATCGTTAACTCAAACGCCCTAACCGAAATCTCGCACGCTTTTTTGATATACTCTAATTCCAAAGGTGTTTTCGCTGCTCGCAGCTCTTTCAAACAAGCTGAAATATCCTCAAATTTTGCACGAGGAAATAGCTTTTTTAACCGCTCAAACGACGCCAGCGTCATGACCTCTTTATTGATTCCCACAACTTTTGGACGTTTCACAGGCAATGATTTTTCCCAGCCTTTTTTGAGTAGTTTTTTATTGATATTTTTAAGAGAAGACGGGCTATCAAGCTGAGTATGAAACAAAACTGCATTTGTAGAGCTTATAGCAAGGTAACCATATGATATTTTTTGACCAGTAAAGTAAGTGAGATTGATATCAGGATGCACAAAAAAAGCCATATCAATACGCTTCCCGCCAAGATACTTTTGAAATTCCCTCAGTTTCATAATCCAAGGTAACAAGCGGCACTTAAAAAATGTTGTGTTTGTATCGCAATCTGAAAAATAACCAGTTTCAGAACTATCCATTCAAAACCATTATAAACCCTTAAAATATGCTTACCCTATGCAAAAAGTAGTGCTTCCAAATGGATTGACAGTATTATACAGGCATAAGCCTGGTAATGCTGTCATAGTAGAAGTCATGATCAAAGTCGGCAGCAATGACGAATTACCAAGCGAAAAAGGAATCGCCCACTTCCTAGAACACCTATTATTTGAAGGGACAGTAAAAAGACCAACAAATCGCGAAATTTCCAATGAAATTGAAAAGATTGGCGGTGAATTCAATGCTTATACTACGAATGAACGAACCTGCTTTTATGTCAAAGTCTTAAAAAAACACTTTATCAAAGCCATTGACGTCTTAAGTGATATTCTCCAAAACCCTTTATTTGATTCTGACCATATCAAAAAAGAAAAAAATATTGTGTTAAAAGAAATTGATATGGTCAATGACGAACCGCGCTTTTACCAATGGATTTTACTTCAAAAAACATTATTTAAACACCATCCTGCTGGAACCCCAACATATGGAGATAAAGAGATTATCACTGGTTTAACTCGTGAAAAAATCCTGCAATACTTTGAAAAATATTACCAGCCCAGTAATATGATTGTTTCAATTGTTGGTGATGTGCAAGAATGGAAACAAGAAGTTGAACAATGGTTTGTCATGCCCAAGAAAAAACATTTCACACGAAAGAAAACCCCCTCCTCTTTATTACGTCAAAATATCAGCAATACTGAAAAAAGAAAAGTTGCAAATACGTATGTAGTAATCGGTTTTAAAACAGTTCCTCAAGGCCATAAAGATTCGTATGTTTTAGAGGTACTCAACGGCATCCTTGGTCGTGGTCAAAGTGGAAAGATGTTCACTGAAATCCGCAGTAAGCGTGGACTTGCCTATGACGTCGGCACTCAACACGTTGCCGAAGTCTCATTTGGCTACTTTGCTATATACGCAACAGTTGATAAGAAAAACATCTCTCTTGTCAAAAACGTAATTCTTGAAGAAATGAAAAAACTAAAATCCCTGCGCGAAGAAGACCTCAAAGAAGCCAAAGATTTCATTGAAGGGGACTACTTATTAGACCTCGAAGACGTCCAAAAAATATCAGACCAATTACTATTCTGGGAACAATTAGGAAAATCAAACATGATGGACAGATACGTATCAGAAATAAAGAAAGTAACCCTCTCTGATATAAAAAGAATAATCAAAACTTATTTCAAACACCATGCCCTTGTTGTGTTGGAAGGGAAGTAGAATAATGAGAGAATTGCGTTTTCTTTAGGCTATTGTAGGAGCGGATTATTTCTAAACTTCAATTGGAATTGAAGTTTTGATGACGACATACACTAAAAGAAGAGTATTACTTATTTTAACTGGCGGAACGATTGCGGGAAATGTGGCGGAAAGTACAGTTTCAGAGCACGTGATTTCACAGCCAGATGATTTTGTAGTGATATTGAATAATTCTATAGAGATTCTTAAGAGGAATTGGAGTATTGAAATTGAATCAAAGATTATAGAGCTTTTGAATGTAGATAGTTCGGAGATACTACCTCAGAATTGGACAATGTTGGTTGAGACTATTGCAGAATCCTATGATGATTTTGATGCGTTCATAATATTACATGGAACAAATACTATGGGATATACGGGGGCGGCGCTTTCATTTGCGTTTGAGAATATCAATAAACCAGTAATATTAACCGGGGCGCAAGTCCCTTTGGGATATTTGGGGTCTGATGCAACAACAAATCTTGTGAATTCTCTGCGCCTTGCGGTGTGGGGGTATCATCCAATCAAAGGAGTTGTGGGAGTTTTTGGAAGTATGATTATTTCTGGAACGAGAATTAAAAAAGGAACTGATTTTGATTATGATCCTTTTAAGTCTTTTCTTACAGGATCGCTAGGGCAGATAGGACGTTTTATACGAATACATGAACACGCGTTAGAAAAACATGTTTCTTATTTGTCTAAAGTGAAACCGCTGGCTATCCAATCGAGAGTGCTTAGTATAAAGAAAGAGTTTGATACAGCAAGTATTGCTTCACTTACGGAATTTCCAGGAATGTCGCCGGATATTTTTCGAACGTTAGTTGAGAATAATAATATACGGGCGTTTATTTTTAGGGCGTTTGGGGCGGGAGATGCAAGTCTGCATTTATTGAAAATGTTTGAGTATTTGAAAGAAAAGAAAATTCCTATAGTGGTTACAACTCAAGTACCACAGGGTATTGCGAGTTTTCAAGTGAATGTGTCGGGAAAGGTTTTAAAAGAGAGGGATTTGGCTATCCCGGCGTATGATATGAGTATTGAATCGATAACGACAAAAATGGCATGGCTGCTTGCGCAAAAGTGTTCTTATGAACAGATTAAAAATAAAATGTTAGAAGATTTGCATGGTGAAATCAATATCGAAAATGAGCTGATATAATTAAATGAGACTACGATTTAATCGAGAAGATAATAGGAAATTATGTTGCACAGTTTTTATTGATACGCCTCTTTCGCAATTTTCTCCAACTTCTCTTTCTGTTGTTGAAAAGGAACAAGCAACCCATTAATCTCTTTCGCCACCGCCATCTTCAAATCCAAAGGATGTACTTGTTTTGCCACATAAGAAGATTCGATTTCCTCATACGTTTTGAATGTTAAATTGCCGCCCCATTTCTCCGGCCGCTCAATCACAAATACCTCTTTTTTATCGGATTTCAATGGCATAATCACTTGCTTCAAAAATGCTAATACTCCGTTATCCTCTACGACCCCTTCCTCGCAATATGCCCCTTTCAATTTATCCTGCACACTTTTAACATTATCTAACAAATCGATTTTTGATTTAGGATCTGACGCCGACATTTTCTTGCCAACCAGCCCTGGAATGAGGGGAGTCATGATCTCAACTCGTGACTTGTATCCTACTCTATGTAAATTCTCCCGCGCAAACATCAAAATTTTACGTTGGTCAATGCCGCCATATTGGATGTCCACATTAAGATATTGTTCGTCGAGGGCCTGCATTAGCGGGTAGAGGAGGCCGGAGAGTTTGGGATTATCATCGAGTTTAACAACTTCAGAACCTGCTTTTTTGGCGTCGTGAATGGATGTGAAGGTTGAGAGTTTTAACATGTCAAGGATGTATTCTTGACTTAGTTGGTAGGATGAACCTTTGATGAGTTCGATGTTTTTTGTATCTGCGCCAAGAGCGTTGAACATTAAAGGAATAACGGCGCTGTAGTAGTTGTAGCGTTTTTCTAAGACGTCCCATGGGCAGTTATCTAATGCGCCATGTAAGTCGGCTAGGAGGACTTTTACTTTGAACCCGGCTTTTAAAAAGTCGGTCATTTTTAAGACCCAGACAAAGTAGCCGATGTGGGGACGGCCGGTGATGGCGGTGCCAAGGTAGACGGATGGGTTTGATTTTGTTTTAAGCAGTGTTAAGAGTTCTGGTTCAGTTACAATGTCTTGGGTGTTTCTTTTGATGAGTTCAAATTTTTGTTCAGGGGTTAGGGATTTGGCCATTTTATTTAGAGTGAGAGGGGTGTTTTATAAATATTTGGGCAAGGGAAGTTGAGTCCATAATGTTTATTAAAGGAGGTTGGGTGAAATCGTAGTATGATTGTTAGGCTAGCGGATGAGACCCAAGAGAGAAAAAGCGGCCTAGTCAGGCAAGGAAAAAGCTATCCAAAAATGGGTTTGGAGACAATTCTGCTCAAAGAGGTTACAGAAGTTACGTCGCAGAGATTTTTTCGGCGGCGGAGTAATGTGGCGAATGATTTTGGTTCTTTTATGCAAATGAAGTGGGATACGTTATTTTGGCCAAAAGAAGTGACGATGTTGTTAGGGCCAGATGATACACTGCGTCTGCGAGAGAGGCTGCCAGCAGATGTTTGTGTAGGTGGGGTGTATGGGATGAATGTTGATTCGAATAATCACGTTTGGTTTGCAAGTAATCAGAGCTCGTTGATTCATAAGTTTGATGAGCGATTAGATTTGATTGAGCAATATACGCCACGATATGAAGGATTGTCACATCAATTGGTCTACAATTATAGAGATATTGGATTTCGTAATGGGAAAGTGTATATTCTTGATGCGGGATTGATTGGGTGTATAATGATGGGGTTCCCACATTCAGTTTCTCTAAAGCCGGCTATTCACATATTTTCTTTTCCTGAATTTATATATGAACATTCTTCTTATTTTGATTTACCGATGTTGTATTCGGCAAAAAAGATAGGATTTGCAGAGAAAGGAATACTTATCGGCTCAAAACCAAATACCAATATGGTGCAAAAGTATCGGATTGATATGATGGATTTTGGAGAATGTGTCAAAGAAATAGAGATAGGGAATATGATTGATAGTTTTTTTTCAGAGAAGATGTTACATGGATTTGTAGAGAAAGAAGATACAGAGAGAGAAGGAGGAGGGGTGAAGAAATATATGGTTTTGTTTGATATGGAGGGAACGCGGCAGAACGCAAAGGGGATCGATTTGCCATTACAAGAACGCATTGACCAAGATTTGCCAATAATTAAAAATCGGCAAGATACTTTTTTTTGCCTGTCGAGAGGGTATGGTGAGAAATGTCAAGGTTTGCAGTATTGGGGCAATGTGATTGATATGGGCGGAAATATACATGGACGAGTGGCAATAGAGCAGGGTACAAAGATTTATGCACTTTGTTTTGATACAGAGGATAGATTAGTGGTATTGTTTGAACGTGAGATGGCACAGTTTGGAACGAGGTTGTTTTTAGGAAAGTATGCTGTTACGTATTAAAAGATGGGTTGGAGAGAGAAGAAGAAAAAAGAGGAGTAAAATATATATAGCAACCATATTCTGCACTCCCCATGACAAAAGTACTCTTATTTGACCTCTGGGGAACTTTAGTAGAAACTGGCATTAGTAGCCCAACTAAACAAGTACAGCAAACGCTGCGCATCAATATACCTTTTTCTTCATACATCATGAACATGGAACAAGCTATGATGACAACACCATTCGAAAATTTGCACGACGCATTTATTGCTGTAGCCCAAGAATTTAAAATTCATCCCCGCCAAGAGATATTAGAACATTTGATTGGCTTATGGAACAAATCCTGGATGTTGGCCCAGCCTTACGAAGAAGTCAAAGAAATGCTTGCCCAACTCCAAAAAAAATACCGTCTTGTACTTATCTCTAATACAGACTGCTTTTCCGTGCCAAAAGTACTAGAAAAATATAATCTTAATCAATACTTCGAAAAACAATTCTTATCGTATGAACTTGGCTTCATCAAAACAGATGAGCGCTTTATGCAAAAAGTACTAAAAGAATTGAATGTGAACCTCAACGATTGTGTGTTCATTGGGGACAGCTTACAAAGTGATATGGCCGTGGCCCAACGTATTGGTATGAAACATATCCTAATGGATCGCAAAAATACTCGTGAATTTCATCCCAAAATACCCTCCTTACGTGAACTGGAACAACAATTGGAGCGTTTGTAATGATTGATATTCTCTTCCTTGGCACTGGATGCATGCAACCCACAAAAACGCGCAATCATTCGGGTATTTTGCTCACTTCTGGCAAAGAAAATATTTTATTTGACTGTGGGGAAGGTATCCAACGTCAAATGCGCCTAGCCGGCGTAAAACCTGCCAAAATCACAACTTTATTAATCAGCCATTGGCACGGCGACCATGTATTTGGTATTCCTGGCTTGCTTAGCTCCATGGGCGCCGACAAATCAGACGCAACTATCCGTATTTACGGTCCTCCCGGCACCAAAAAATATCTGGAGCATATGCTCCAAGGGTTCGCTGCCAAAGATATTATCAAACATACTGTAAAAGAAGTAAAATCAGGAATATTTTTTGAAAACGACGAATTTATGCTTGAAGCCCAAACGCTAAAACACTCTGTAGTATGTGTTGGCTATAGTTTCATTGAAAAAAATAAACGAAAAATCGAACAAACAAAAATTGAAAAATTAAAATTGGCAGGCCCCATTGTGGGAAAATTACAAAACGGTGAAGACATCATGTTCAATGGTAAAAAAATCAAAGCAGATGACGTATCGTATATTGTCAAAGGAAAAAAAATAAGTTACATTGCTGATACAGTTGTCTGTGAAGGCGCAAACTCCCTTGCCAAAGATGCTGATTTACTTATTTCAGAAGGCACCCATTTAGATGACATTAAAGAAAAAACTGAAAAATATATGCACCTAACCGTCAAACAAGCCGCATTGATTGCCTCAGAAAATAATGCCAAAAAGTTAATTATCACCCATATTAGCCAGCGCTATAAAAGCATCGCTGAAATCGTTGAAGAAGCCCGCACTCACTTTGATGAAGCTATTGTCGCTGAAGATTTTATGAGAATACAAGTGTAGAAAAATTTACGTCGAAAAGGAAATTATCCAAACTTTTCCGTAATAAATTAAAGATCCAATCTCTATTTTTTAATAACGATTTCTTTTTAAAATAGAACGTGAGGGGAAACTGATGATAATTTATGTTGGCTCATTAAATAAAGTAAAAGTAGAAACAGTAAAAGAAGTCTTTGCACTCTATGAAAGCTTGCAACAAGCAGAAGTAAGAGGTGTTAAAGTAAATTCTAAAATTCCCGCACAGCCCACAACACTTGAGGAAACGATGTGGGGTGCACGAAACCGAGCACATAGTGCGCTTCAAAAAGAAGGATTGAGTATAGGATTGGAATCAGGAATATTTGAAGCACCAGGTTGGGAACGTGAAAAAACATATATGGACCACACTGTATGTGTGGTGTATGATGGTAAACAAGATTATATTGGTTTTTCGCCGGCCTTTCGCTTGCCCAGAGCAATGCTGCCTCTTATTTTTAAAGAAGGGATGGATTTGAATCAAGCATCACAAAAACTAGAATTGACTACAAAAGAAGAATTAGGAAACGCAGAAGGATTAGTTGGTATATTGACAAAAGGAGTGATGGATCGCAAAGCATATATGAAGCCAGCCGTAATTATGGCACTAGCAAGTTGGGAGAATAGAGATTTGTATTAAGTGATTCAATATATAGTTAACGTACTAAATATTTGTACATATTATTGCGTTAAATATACGCAAGATGAAGAAACTACT
>CAYSCV010000056.1:0-8965 GCA_964429715.1 uncultured Methanosarcinales archaeon | reverse complement strand
AAATTAAAAAAAACTATTTCCAAATTTCGTATTCTTTGACTATGAGCATCAAGAACAGAAGTAATATAACAGCTCCGGAAATCATATACCACACACCAGCAGAGATGTTGGCTTGGCTTAATGATTGATACATGCCCCAGCCCATGACGATAAAGCCTAGCCAAAGGAATTTGTCTAAGACTAATTTCATGATTTCGAATTCTTGCGCGTCGGTCATACGTTTTTTTGATTTTGCCATTTTAATATCACCTATGATGTTTTTATGAAGAAGGTACGGGAGTCGAATGCACTCTTTGTTCCATCTGCTGTTACTTTTGTTATGATAATTTTATAAAGGTAATTTCCAGATTTGTCTGGCGCCGTAATAGTTACGGGAAATACACGCGATTCTCCCGGTTTTAATGGCTGCTCACTATTATCCCAATCAATTTTACTCTTCACATCCGTTGCCCCCTGCTTAAATGACTTTACTTCTTGGGAGGTAAACGAGAGAAAAGAATCACCAGATTTTATTTCAAATCCAATTATAACTTGAACAGGACTATCTTCTGTATTTTTTAATCCAATGGCTTGTACGGATTCTTCACCGGTTGCGAGGTTTAACTTTGTAGCGGGAAAACTTAATTTTTTGTTTCCAGTTCGAAGATCATCGAGAATTTGCTGGCTAATCTGTTCTTGAATTGCACTTGAAGTTTTTCCGATGTCCCCAATTTGAGTTTTGACAAAGCCTAGACCGAGTCCGAGAACGGTAAATGCAATCACGACAATTACGATTGCCTCAATGGATAGATTGAGAGAGCCTTTTTTATTCATATCTTACACCTCTTTTGGAATGATTCTTTTATATTCCGTATATTCTATAGTAGGGATTATTTTGGTGTTTAAAAAGGTTTCTTTCGCTGATGCTCAAAATGGAGAGATTACGTTTGGTTTTAGAGGGTAATTGGGAAAAAAAGAGCTATTTTGTTAATAACCAGCGCCAAACAGGCATGATTATTATCTTTTTACCCTCTAGTTTAAATTCATCTTCTTGTTCTAGGGTTAAAATAAGACCTTCTTTAAGATTAAATGTATGAAGGGCTTCCAGCAGTCCATTCATCTCTCTTTCTCGATTAAAATCGTCGAGTTTATAGCATACTTGGTACGCGGCAACTATAGTAGAGCCATCTCTTACCAGAAAATCACATTCATTTTTTTCTTTGAAATAGAATAAATCTTTTTGTTTTGATTTTAAGCTTATAAAGACTAGGTTTTCTAATAGTCTCCCCATATCAGGAGAAAATGACTGGCTATTTTGGTTTATAAAGCCATTATCGATCACATATATTTTTTTGGGGTTGACAAGCTGTTTTTTTAATGAATAATCAAATTTTGGCAAGCTAAATAAGATGTAACTTTCTTCAAAAAAAGAGATGAATTTAGAGACACTATTTGTTGAACCAAAATTGAAGATCTTTTTAAGATTATTAAAAGAGAATTCTTTGGCAACATTGGTTATTAAAAATATGGCAAGCTCGTTTAATTGTTTGATATTCCTTATTTTATGCCTTATGGCAATATCTCTCATTAGTGAATCGAACAAGAGAGTTTGTAATATTTTGGGATCAGAGAGGAGAAGATATTCGGGAAAACCGCCGTTCATAAGATATTCATTAAAACTAGCTATTCCCTCTTTTTTTGCTTTAAATGATAAAAATTCCCGATAGGAAAAAGGAAAGAGTTCATATCTTAAATTTCGCCCGGTTAATTTTGTGCCGAGTTCACGGCTTAATAAAGAAGCGTTTGAACCGGTAAGAATAACATATTTTTGTTGGTCGAGTAATTTACGAATGTAAAACTCCCATTTGGGAACAAGCTGTATTTCATCAAAAAAATAATACACACATTCCCCAGATACATTTTTGAAAATTTGTTCCACTCTTTCAAAATCACTTAAATCAAAGCCGATAAGACGTGGATCTTCAAAACTAAGGTAATAATAACACTTTTGGCGTAACGCAATGCTTTTCATTACGGTACTTTTGCCACTGCGACGAACGCCGGAAATAATAACTGCAAACTTATTTTGAATTTTAATATTTGAGGTTAATTCGCGCGCAATTACATTGTCATCTGTTTTAAACAGTTCTGTTTGGGAAAGAACAGCTTTTTCGATTGTTTCAAGGGGAATCATAGCAGATAAAAGTAGTTCTCGTTTTTAAATCTTTCTATCTTGTCATTAGTAATGCACACTTTTGTTCATTAGTAATGCACACTTTGAGATGGTCAAAAAAGAGAGAGTAGAGCGAAAAGAGAGGGAGAATTCGTTAAAACAATGATTATAATATAGGCAAATAGGAAGCTGGGGAGGAAGGGGATGCCTTCTTTTATAAGAACGGTGGAGAGTTTTTTCTGGGAGTGGAGTTGTTTTAGAGTGATAAGATCGGATTTTTCTAAGGTTTTTGGGTGGAAGAGGGTGTGGTTCTGGATAGTAATAGATTCAGCAAGCCAATCGCCTTCGCTGAGATTGGTAATAGGAGTTTGTTTATGAAAGAAGTGTTCTTCAATGCAGGAGACAAAGAGAAGGAGGTAGAAGAAAAGGGGAATGAGGATGATAAATGGCCAGAAGAGAGGGGAAAATAAAGAAATGATAATAGAAAGGAGAGTGAGAGAGAGGATGAAATAATGAAGATGTTTGCGGAGGTTGAGTTTTTGGTGGAATGTTTTGAGGAAGAGGGTTTTGTTGCGGAAAGCGATGACAAACATCCAAATCAGGCCATAGATAGCACCTACAAATAAGAGGAAGATGAAAAAAAGTAAGAGGTTGAAGCTTGTTTGGGTGAAAGGATAGGTTATGCCAATACTGGCACCCATGCCCATCAGAATTTTGCTGTCGCCGCCACCCCATTGGCGAGTATAATATAATAGGTGGGCGAGAAGAAAGCAGACAGTAAAGCCAAGAAGGCCGCTGAGAAGTATAGGATAGCCATATTCAATGGAGAAAATAAGGCGAATGCCGACAACAGTGGAAAGGAAAGAGTAACTTACCCAATCTGGTACTTCTCTGGTTTTTATGTCGGTAAATGAGGAAATGAGAAGAATTATAAGAGTGATGGCAATTAGCAGGATATCAATGAACATAGCCATTGAAGAGAAAAGACGTATATTAAATATGCGCAACATTTATAAAGACGATAAATATAATTTTAGTTAGTGATTCAAAATGGGTGGTGTTACGATGGATGAAGATTATGAAATTCTACCGCATCAGATATTGGCAGATCTCAAGAATGAAGTAGAGGCGTTGAAGAAGAAGTTGATGCAGCCAGATGCAAAAGCACAGGAGTTAATACTTGAAATTGAGAGTTTGAAAGATTCTATCCATGATTTAACAATGATTTTTCAAAAAGCGCTAGAGGATATGAAGCAAGAAGGAGATGCGGCGCAGTTGATGAAAACGTTAACGATGAAAATTGAAGCAGTCATTAGTCAAAATGAGACGATTGCGCGAGGGATGATTGCGATTTCTGATAAAGTGGAAGATTTTGTAAGTAAGCAAAGTAATATGCCGAGCCAGATAGGTTCGTCACGTCTAATGCCGGCGATGAGTCCATCTACGATGAGTAGAGCAGGACCGATGTCAAGTGTGCAGCATACGATGGGAATGCCGGCGATGGGGGATAGAGTGGCACCGCAACCAATGATGGAAATGCCGATGATGCCAGGGGCAGGTTCAGGTAGTGGAGGAGATGATTTTGATTTGCCGCCGCCACCACCAGGGATGAGTATGGGAAAACGAAAAGGGTTATTTAAATAAACAAATAAAACGATGACGTTTCTACGAACACAACAATTGATGCGTCTTCTTTCAAGGGCGTATCATGATGAGAAATCTAAAGTTTCTAAGGCAGAGATTCAAGCTAAAATTAACGAAATTAAATATATGGCGGGATTGAAGAATGTTTCTCGATTGAATATTCGTAAGGAGATGGTGCATCTGGAACATCAACTGCAAGGGTTGTATGATGTGGAAAAGAAGTTGATGATGAAGAAGTTGCGTGAAAATAAGAAAGAAAAAATGTTGAAAGAGGAAATTGCACGATTACGGCATAAGTTGGCGTTAAGCGCAGATAAAGATATGCATCAGAAGATTGAACGGGTATCATATATGTTAGGTGATTATTTAGCAAAAGAACGAGCGAAGAAAGAAGTGGTTGAAAGTGTAAAAGGGTTACGGCATAAGAAAATAAAATTATTACAAGAGAAGAAAAGAGAAGTTCCTGCGAGGGAGAGGATACAATTATTACAGGAAAGAATTGAGGCGTTGAAAGAGATGTTAGAAGCACATCAGGAGTTAGAAACAAGTGATCCTGAGAAGGTACAGATGATTGAGCAGAATATTATGGCGCTTGATGCGAAGTTGCAGCAGTTAATTTCTCCGGTGAAAGAAGAAGTGAAACATACGATGATTTTTTCGCTGCCGCAGAAGAAAATAGATTTATCAGTTGAGGATGTGCAGATGTTAGAGAGGATGCTGCCATTGCCGCCGCCACCGAAGATGCGGGTTTGAAAGAGTTAAAATAATAATTTTGCTATTTCTGGTGTGTTGAATATTTTAATTTTAGTTTGTTCTTTGAGTTTTTTGTCATCAGACCAAATAACGCTTTCAGGGTAGGCCAAAGCACAGGCAATGAATAAAGCATCATCCAAGTCAATATTTCTGATAATTTCAATCGCTTCTTGTTTGAAAGGAAGTAGAGCTTCTTTTGGGATAATAAAGACTTTTTGGAGGAGTATTTGAAGAATAGTCTCAAATTCATCTGAGTTCATCTGTGCTTTTTGTAATAATTCATCTTTATGTTCTTGAAGTTCTTCAAAAATATAATCAGGAAAAAGAAATTTTTCATCATATTCAAGAATAATTTTTCGTTTGAAAGAATCTTTAATTAATGCAGAGAAGAGAATGTTAGAGTCCAACACTATCCTCATGCCAGAAACCTCTTGCCGGCAAGGTGTTTCATTTTCTTATTAAAATCTTCAACGTCTTGTATTGTTAACTTACTTTTTTTGGCTAATTTCTCAGCTAATTTAAGTGTTTCAATCTTATCAATAATTGCTTTTCTTGCTACTTCGCTCCATTTTACTTCAGAGAACTGTTTCATCTCTTCTTGAATATTGTTTGGTATTGATAGAGTCATATTGCCCATAATTGCATCACTCACATAATTGTGTGGAAACACATATATAAAGTTTTTGCTTATTTTAAAGATAAACCATAAAGTAAAGATTAAGAAAGTGAAACATAAATTTTACACATCTTTCCCCATAACCGTACGTCTGCCGTTTTCTTTAGCTCTTTTGACAGCGTCGAGAATGAGTTGTTTGGTTTTTTCGTCCAAACGTTCCATGAAGTCGCCGGACATGTTATCCATGCCGTTTTCTTTTAGGATATCTTTGACTTGGGTGCGAATAGTGACCATGGAATTATTTAAAGAGGAATGTTTATAAATGTTGTTCTGATTTTAGTTGTTATGGACTCCTGCATATTCTGTAAAATTGGAGCGAAGGAAATTCCTGTTCATAAAGTGTATGAAGATAGTTCGGTATTTGCGTTTTTAGATATCAAACCGCATACGAAAGGGCATACTGTCGTTATTCCTAAGAAACATGGGGTGCGAGTGTTTGATTTTGAGGATAAACAGATAGGGGAGTTGTTTGTGAGTGTGCGAAAAGTGATGGAAAAGTTGGATGGGAAACTTAATCCAGATGGGTTTAATGTGGGTTGGAATCATAATACGGCAGCAGGACAGGTTGTGCCGCATCTGCATATTCATATTATGCCACGATATATGAATGATGGGGGCGGAAGTATGCATTCGATTGTTAAGAATCCGGGCAGTATGAGTGTGGAAGACGTGGCGAAGTTGTTTAAGTGATACTGTTGAAAAGATATTTTTTGGGAGATGGTGTTTTGGTAGAAAGCTTTTTATAACAACTGTCTTCTTTTTGGGTATATTGGCGAAGTAGCTTAACCTGGTATAGCGTTACGCTCATATATATTTGAGCTATGAGGTTTCAAACCGATGATTAAATAGCTTATTGGAGTTACGTAAAGGTCGGGGGTTCAAAAGTAGCATACGGTGTCCTGCAAAAAACAGGTCGTGTGATGATGAAAGTCCCCCCTTCGCCATGTTTTATTTTTATGGTTCATACTGCCGAGGAAGGAGATTTGTATACCTGTTTGAAATGTGGTTCTTCTCATGTAGATATTTATACATTTCAAAAGAAAAAGATGCAGGCGTGTTTAGATTGCGGGTATGAAGAGGAAGTTAAGAATTAGAATTTATAAAAATTGGTTCAAATATTGTTAATATTTTTCTTTAAATGATTGCCAGGAGTCTTTGAGTTTGGAAATGGTTTCTTTAGTTTCTTGTATCTGGGCAAGAAGATAGTTGCGTTCTTCGACAGCTAACAGACGATAGCCTTTGACGTGTTCGGTTTTTTTGAGAATGGAGCGAGAGGAGGCTTCAATTTCAGGAAGGATTTGGGAAAAGCCTTTGGCGTATTCTTTGACGGGGAGATTAACTATTTCTGATTTTTGTTGTTCGAGATTCAGGCGATGATTACTTAATTGTGTTGTGTGTTGGAAAATGTTTTGCCAGGTGAGAAGAGGAACTTCGCCGCGTTTGGTATCAAGACTGACATAGAGTGCTTGTAGATTGGTATACAGGTCATTGAGAGTAGGAGAGAGGTGTTGATTATTGAAATCCCGAAAAGTAGTAATATCAGAAGAGTGAGAAGGGGCGAGGTTTTGTGTTCCGAATAGACGTTGAAAGATACCCATATAGATAAGAGGAAGGAATTAGTTTAAATAGATTTATATGCTGGGGGAACGGTATGTTTGGATCACTTTCAGGTTAAATAATTACATTTTTTCTAGTTTAAACACAATATTTAAATAGAGCGTGGAAAAAAAGAGAATTATGCCACGATGGCACAATCCGGTACTGCGTAAGCCTGGAATTATCTTCCAAGGAAGGTACTATGGAGCTTATTTCCGCAAGGATATCCCGGCAACTTTTACAAAGTTGCATCAAAAGTGGTGGGTTTCGCTTCGCTCAAGCCCACAAACATGTAGAAACATTGTGAAAGTTGGGAAATTCAAACCTGAAGAAATATCGGTGAAAGTCCGGGTCGTGGCGCTTTTATTTCTTTTTTTTGTTGATCGAGAGATTATAAATAACCATAAAAAGGTTTAAAAATGATAGATTCTTTTTAGGAAGAATTCGATTGATTATGAGAGGGTCTAAATATATATGGAAGTCACACAAGCATATACTAATCTTGATATCACGGTTGTTCGTAGTATAACCGCATTAGATTCGTGCTGCAAGTCTTATCTGTTAGCAAGAGGAAGATGTTATACCTGTCCGGGATTAGAATTTGGGAAAGGAGGAGATGATGATGATGATGATGATGGAGCAGGTGATGATTTTGAAGAAGAGGAGTAAATAATTTAATTTTAAGAAGAGTTTATTAAGTAAGTTTATTTTCTCGGATGTATGAAGTTTTTGATTGAAGATACGCGATTGGATATTGCAGAACGAGTGGAAGTTATCATTTCGTATTTATTGCAGTTTATTTTGTTTGTGGCAGCGATGGTATACTTTTTTTATGATGAAGAGTGGAGTACGGCATTGCTTATATTAGGGGTATTATTTTTGACGTTTATACCGGCAATTGTACGAAGAAGTGTTCGCTTGCGTTTACCGGTAGAGTTTGATGTTATCACAGTTCTATTTGTATTTTTCTCTTTATATTTAGGGGAATTACATGGATATTATACTTTATATTGGTGGTGGGATGTAGTATTACATACAAGTTCAGGATTTTTATTTGGCATTGCAGGATTTTTGATGATTTTTCTGTTGAATGAAGATAGAAGAGTGAATCTTAATTTAAAACCTTTATTTTTAGCAGTATTTGCGTTTGCCTTTGCTGTTGCTTTAGGCGCAATATGGGAAATTTTTGAATTTTCAATAGATCAGATGTTAGGTGTCCATATGCAACCAAGTTTATGGGATACAATGTGGGATTTGATTGTTGATACATTTGGAGCGATGATTATTTCGATACTAGGCTATTTTTATATGAAGCGAGGGGATTTTTTTGTATTTGATCGAATGATTCATAAGTTTGTGGATAAAAATCCAAGATTATTTAAGAAAAGAAGAAAAGTAGGCGACAAAAGCCGATTATGAAGTGAATTGTAGGAGGATTTCTTGGGTGTAGGTTGGGTTGTCTTTTTGAATTTGAGCATAATATAATTTAGCAAGGGCGATACTTTCTTTGCATTCAGATTGACAGGGAAAATGAGAGAGAAGACAAACATCTTGGGATCGTTTACTGAGGTTAGTCCAGGGGTTGGTTGGAATATGTTGAAGGTTTGTATGCTGGTCGTTGAATGAGGAGATGAAGAAGTGAATACAACATTCGGGGTAGCCTAAAAGATGACCCAGTTCTGAATGATTGGTTTGGACTTCAGCAAGAAGGGCGAGATGCGCGGTTTTTTCGTCTTTAGAGATGTAGATAAAAAACATGCCGGGGCGAGGATCGGTTGTGGGCAGGCGAAGACCACGATTGGTGAATTGATTTTTGTCATCTAAGAGAACTTTGAAAGGAGATTTGACGAAATGAAGAGAATGTTGTTGGCAGAATTGTTCGATTTTGGGAAGTTCGTGTTTGTAATAACCGTGGCGGATCAGGGGTTTGACATCGTGAAGCAGAAGAAGAAGTTCTTGGGCTTTCATGCGGGATTTGGTTATGTCGAAGAGGGGATTTATCTGCATGAGGATTCAGAAGCAGGATTTATTTTTAAAAGTTTAGAGAGAAATGATGAAAAAATAAATAATTAGAGAACTTTACAAAAAGCAATTTGTAAATCTTAGTTAGCACCAACAGGTGCTCAGATAAGCTTAAAATTGCG
>CAYSCV010000055.1:0-9244 GCA_964429715.1 uncultured Methanosarcinales archaeon | reverse complement strand
AATTAATTAAAATTAATGGCTTCATATCGTCCCTCTTTTTTTAAATAAAAATAAAACCCCTGCTTCACTTCTCAACTTTATACTCTACATCAATATATTCTTTTCCTTTTCGTGCTGTTTCTTTCGTCTTACCTACACTTTTTGCTTTGCGAAAAAACCGTACTAAAATCCCGATTGCAATCAACAATAATAATACCGGCACAAGTAAAATCAACCAGCCAAAAATCAACGTTAAAATAACAATCAGAATGATTAACCCAATCAACCCGAAAATAATCTTCTTAATCCATTCTACTGCAAAATTCATATTGTGTAAAATATCTTAAAACTATAAAAATGCTTCTATTTTTACATCCTATTTTTCTTCTTCTCTAACCAATACCCTGCTCCTGTAACCATTCCGGCTAACAGCAACGTCAATCCAAATATTTTCAGACTCATTCCAATGAAAAAATCTATCGGAAACGTCTGAATCAACACCGAATCAATCCCAAACTGCCAATTTCCTTGCGGAAAGAATAATAAATGAAACAACGTAAATAAACTATTAAAATCAACCACTGCCCACAATAAAATAAATATCACTCCTGCTATTGTCGTTATCCCCCCATATCGCAGCCCTCTTCCTAATTCATTTCGCCTATACAAATACCCCGCTAACAACAGAATAACCCCCATCATCCCCCAAAAGACTCTCCTCACTTTCTGTATCACTTTTTTCACATCCTCCATATGTGATACTTCTAACAACGTATAATTTCCTTCCATTTTACTCTTCTCCTCAAAATAATTCATCCATCGGTCTTGCTCCAAAGATAAAGAAACAACATTAATTACTATCATATACGAAAATAAAACTAAAAATAACGGCAACGCCACACAAAATAATCCAATCACTACTTTTGTTGCTTTATCCATATTTCTTTAAATTATGAATAATATATTAATCTACTCATTCAAAAATCAATAAAAGAAATATAAAAAATAAAATTTTACTGTGTATGATCTATACTTTCATCCTCATCTGCACATGCACCAGATCCACATCCACCGCTGCCACAGCCTCCACTACCAGATCCACTGTCTCCACTTTTCCCTGAACCACATCCACCTGATCCACATCCTCCCGACCCACACCCACCACTTTTACTTGATCCACAGCTTCCTGACCCGCAGCCGCCAGATCCACATCCTCCCGAGCCGCAACCACCACTACTGCTGCTGCTGCCGCTACCGCAGCCGCCAGACCCGCATCCGCTGCTTTCCTCATACTTCATCTCCTCATTAATCCCAATTAATTTAATGTTAAATGTCAATTCTTTTCCCGCCAGCGGATGATTCATATCAACTGTCACACTCTCCGCACTCACTTTTGTAATTGTAACTGGCATACGCTCCCCTTGCGGCCCTTGCAATAACAACTGCATTCCCTGCTCAGGTTTCAAATCTTTTGGCAATTTATCTTTTGGCACTTCCTGCACTAATTCTGCTCGTATTGGGCCATACGCCTCTTCTGCTGGAATTGTAAACGTCTTCTCTTCATCCACTTTCATTCCTTCCACTGCTTTCTCAAACCCAGGAATGACCTCTCCTGCACCTACTTCAAATTGTAATGGCGCTCGCCCTTTTGAACTATCAAAAACAGAACCATCTTTAAACGTCCCCGTATACTCAATGCTCGCTCTGTCTCCTTTCTGTACATTAGTATGTTGTGTTGTATTTGTCATAACTATATCCTCCTAAAGTACACAAAAAAACACTGTATTTTATAAAGATATCCAAGAAAAATGAGAATAAAATTGTCCTAAAAGATGGATAGGAGCCCTCTTCCTACTGCTCGAGCAGCTTTATAATGCAATACATCCCTTTCTTTTAACAAAGAAAGTGCTCCCCAAAGTTCCCCCGTCTTTTCTTTTTCTAACCCAAACATAGTCTTCATTATATGTTCTGTAGCGTGGGCTGCATAAAGACCTATATTTTGATCTAGAATATCACTTGCAATATCTTTTGCCGTAGGATGACAACGATCTAGATTATATACTGCTCTTTCCAATTCTGTAGCAATTGATAGAAGTGTTTCATAATTTGTTGCTTTCACATCTGGCTTCTCAACTTTTATGCTATATAGTAAATGATCAACGCCACTTCCATAAAAAACTCCTCCGCCTCTCATATCATGGGGCACATATTTTTTATTTTCAAGCTCAATCAATGAACCTTCTGAAACTGCCGGTGATAATAATCCTGCCAACACGGCTAATGTTACTGCTGTTTTTTTCATAATTATAACCCTTTATCGTAATCTAATCGTCAAAATAGAAAGCTATTTTATAAAGATATGCTCTCGAAAATAGGTGAAAAGATCAATTATTCAAACTCCTCTTTAAACTATATGTCCAGTAAATGGCTGAATAACCTTTGTTTGTCGTGTTCTCGTATCGATCTCAAACTCTTCAAGAGACTCTTCAATATTATCAGAGCCATTTTTTCCAACATATTGGATTTGAACTTCAACTTTATTTAGAGCCTCACCAGTAAGTTTTGCTCTTATTTCTTTTATTAATAAACTGGGACCTCGGTTTGCTAATATTACGGTTCTTGATTCTTCCATTCCATCATATCTGAAACCTATTTCAGCAATTTGCGTTTCATAACCTAAATATCTAATAATATTTTTTCCTTGAAACTCCAATCTTGCTGCAAAACTTACACCTGTATAAAGTCTACAACCAATATCTCCCCTACCCTGCTCTCGCATTTGAGGGAGTACAGTATGTCTTAGATGTTGCATAACTGGATCCATAACCGGATCAAAATGACCTAAACCTAAATGCCCTTGTCTATAAAATAATCCGCCAACACATGGGCCTATACCAGGAGCACATAAAATAGTATCTGGATCTGTTGTTGTAGCAAAGTAATCTGATGTACGCATAGCAAAGTCAACTGGCATTAATCTTTTTTCTGTCATTATCAATCTTCCAAACATCTAAGAAACCTCTTAAAATATCAATAATGTGATTTCTTTATAAAATTAATCAAAAAAAATGAAGATTTTTGCTTTGAACTGTACCCATTAAATATAAACCGCATTCTGTGAAACAAAGGGGAAATTGCCTTTGTGTAATCAAAAATATTACATCATCAATCTACTTTCACGCAGCGGCACCTCTCGTGGCGGTTTGTCATCAAATAAATTATAATACGCCACAGAAAATCGTCGATAATACTCCCCGCGTTGCCATGCTCCATTTGTCAAATACGCCGTTCGTCCTTGATTATACGAAAATAATGCTTGTTGGAGAGCATTCACCTGTCCCTCTTTCTTTCCTCTCTTCAAATTAAAATACTCTCCTTCCATTGTTAACGTTAAATCACCAAAGGCGACATTCAATTCTGTATTTTCAACTTCACATACTCTTCGTCTCATTTCACTGATCATCTGGCGCTCTTTACCCACATAGTTAACCCACGCTAATTCCACTCCCGTAGCTCTTGTAATTAAGCGATCTGCATCTTTCACTTTGCGTAAAGATTCCATTCGTGCATCATACACTTTTCGTGCACCGGGATCAAATAAAATATAGCCATGCTTTACTGCCGATACAAATTGCCCTAATACTTTTCTCTCTTGTTGCAATTTGTTCATTTGTCGAGTCACTTCCCCTACAAGCTCTTTATCTGCTTTGAACCATCGTTTCTGGTCTTTCAAATCACTATACTCTTTTCGAATATCTTTTACACGCTCTGAAGCTCTTCTTGCTCCATCTTCTAATCGTGCAAAATAATTATCTGTCACCTGATCAATCACTGCTCTCTTTGCATCTAATGCTCCGGCATATCTTTCTCGAAACTGATCATGCCGCATTGTCGGACTATATAACCGAGACAATCCTCCCGCAATAGCCGGCAATGTAAGTTGCATAACCCCGCAGCCATTTCCTCGACTACCAATCTCCACATTGCCCTTCGATTCAACATGAATCACTGCTTCTAATACTTCCTGCTCGACAATCATACTCTGAGATGAAAGCATCCGCTGCAATGCTGCATATTTTTTTTTCTTTCTATTACCTGCAGTATCATTAATTAAAAACGCATCATCCACTCGACACTGCTCAATTTTCTGTTCTAAAGAATTTTCCACACACATATTAACCTGGCTTTTCTCTTCACAATTTACCGAAGTATCACTGCCGCTAACAAACGCGCTCAGTACTGCTGCAACTACATTCTGATACAATCCAAACATATCTTTAATTCGCCGCGTCATCATATTATTAATCTATTTTTTATTTTTTTTGATAAAAATTCCTTTTTTTATATAATTTAATCTATTTCACAAATATATATAAAAATATAATTGTAATCTAGCATTCAAAACACCTAAAAAAACACTTTCCGCTAATATTTAAATCTAAATTACCTCCTTACAATCAATCTTTCCATTTTCTAAAAAATGTATGGATATATACCTGTGTCAGATCACTAAACGTCATCTGTAAGTAAGTATTATATGTTCCACCAAGTGTTGGGTTCTCTTTTGGAATCCCTCCTTTTGCTCCAAATCCATTATATAATGTAATTTGTAATGCAATTCTTTCCTCATGCGTTTGTATAGTTTTAAACGGATATGTCCCTATATCATAGCCCGCATAACACCATATTTCTTGATGTAAACGTAACACTTCTGCAACATTCATGATTTGTTGCTCAAGATCAGTTTGGCCGTGTATATGTTCTAACTTCCCAAAGAATGGATGCTGCTGCACTTCTTTTAATGTATCTTGGTGCACATGCCCATATCCAATTGATCTCCTCATTACATTTTTGGCAACCCATTCCCCCGCTGTGCTTGAAGTCAAAAGTGATTTCACATATGTTCTCACACCCTCTCGTGAATCCGTTAAATCTTTAATTTCAGACGTATGCATTCGTACATACTCAACATATCCTGCGGCTAATATTGCTTCTTCAGGAACATGATATACTTGGCTAACATGCTGAATAAATTTTCGTTGGGACAATAATTCTTGGTGAAATAATGTTGTAATTTGCTCTAATTTTGACAAGACTTTTCCTTGAGCCATCTGTTGAATTATCTGTGGTCTATGCCAAATATCATAAACTGGTCTCTCTGGCAATAGTCCGTAATACAAAGGCAAAGAGAGTGCACCACCAATCATCAACCTTTTTATTTTTTTGTTCATTGTTTTAACTCCTAATCTCTCCTCATATAATTCTCATTCCAATATTTTTTCAATTCATATTTTATCGGTCGTAGTAACATATATGCAAATATACCTACTTTTAATAAAAATGGTAAATTTGTTTCAAACATTGCCCCAATATTTTCCCGAATACCTCGAAAAGAAGAATCAATGAACTCTTTTCGCACTAACAAAGGATAATCCTCTTGTATTGTTTCAAACTTATTTATATTATGGCGCTCAAGTATTTCTTTGGGAACCTGTGGTGTACGCGATCGCAAATCTTTTTTATAATCGGTTATATGGGCATAACTATTGTGATAAAAACATAATTCTTTAAACCGCTCTGAATACTGAAAGTCACTTTTTCCTAATATGGTAAGTAATATTTGATATGCTGGAAAAAAGAACGAAGCCGTCCGTTCTACTAACTCTGTTTTATTTCTCAATTGTCCAACTATTGCTCCTGCTGCATCATCTTGAAAGACTCGAATAATCTTTGCCATCTCACATTTATACCTCTCAAAATGTGGCATTTCTCTTTGATATGAATAAAATCTTTCTAAATCACAATCAACCTCCTCTGAACCAGTTGGTTGAACGCAAGATTGTTCCAGAATTTCTAAACTTCGCGCTAAAATAGGCAAAGCCTTTTGTGGTTCATCTAAATCCACTAAATCATCTAAAGTTCTCAGAAACTTATACGTTGAAAAGAAGAAGTGTCTTTTTTGTTTGTTTGTTTTAAACGCTAATACTAACGATAAATCATATAACCCTGAAAAATTATCTACTTTTAATCCAACTTCTTCTAATTCTTTTCCTACTCCTGTATATTGTAATAATATCTCACGTAATCCCATATCATCCCTCTCTCAACTTTGGCAAAACCGGCGCAGTACACAACATCTGTTCTACCGCTTCAACCCGTATCACATACGATGTTTCCTGGACAACTTGACCCTCATAGTCTGCTTTATTTTCTCTTTGTGACAATAAATGTGACAAATTCAATTTTTGTCGCCTCATTCTAATTCCTTTAACTTCTAACAATTCCTCACTTAATCTTTCATATGATTTTTTGAAACTTCCGTTATTCTTTTCATTCAAAAAATCAATAATCCACGAAAATATTCTAAAATCATGCATCATCGCAGAGGAATCAAACACCTGGACAAGGGAATCAGTATCATATATCAAATCATTTTCAAAAGAGTCACCAAAATAAATTGCTTTGTCCGCAATCTCTTCAGCACTAAGCCCATATTTCAATTGTACACCTGCCGTAGATTTACAATTTATAAGCCCTCGTGCATCAAAAAAATCATCAAATAAATCCTCCAACCCAACCATTCTCGCTTTTTCTTTTGATATAATCGCAGATTTGTTTGATAAGATAAGATTAGTATATCCTTTTTGTTTTAATTCTTCTAATACCGCTCGTACTGTCGGATTAACAGTGATATCTGAAGGGCAATCATAACGTCCTCGTAGCATAAAATTATCCTGATCCCAAAGTATATACTTTTGTTCCATACCCTATTAAATTACCTCCTCTTTTATAAACATTACTCTTTAAAAGTAGTAACTTAGCCTCCATTTCCTAAAAATAATATTTATATAGTCACCCCTTCTTCCAAACAAATATGGATAATAACTCTCTTCTCACCATTATAACCAACAAAAATATCACCAACATCTTAGCCTCTGTCGCACAAGAGCAGCACCAAATTCTTGCAAATTACCTAATAAATTATAACCGTAAAATCCAGCTCTTAGATGCTTTTTCAGAAGAATGGAACAAAGGAAAAATAGAGCGATTAAAAGAAATCATTCAGGAGGTAACCAATATAGATCTCGTTCAAAACACCTCCCTCCCGATACAAGAAAAGACCATTCTCCAAATAATTCAAGAACTTAAAGAGGTAATAAAAATAGAATTAGATAAACGAAAGAAGAAAACAGAATCAAACCTGTATAAGACCTTCAACTCTTTACAACGAAAACTAACCCTGCTTGAAAAAAATATCTCATTTCAAGTAAAATGGTTTGAAACCTATCCCTCTCTGTTAGAAAAAAATAAGAACAAAGACAAGCTCATCCATCTTATTCGTAGAGAAGGAGATATCTTATTTGATATAAATTCTACCAACATCAAAGAAATAATCTTACAAATCAATATTCTTCTGGAACAACATGCTCTCACCACTCTTCCTGCCAATACCGCAGAATCTTGCGAACAACAACTTCAAAAAGAACTCCTGGAATTTGAAAAAGATCGTCCCGACGAATCAATAATAAGTATCACTCCTCTCAAAGGAGGGTTTGTGAATTACGTTGTTCTTGTCAAAACAAACAATCAATGCGAATATGTAGCAAAAGCTTTCAAAAAAGCAGGCGAGTTCAATCTATCTATTCGTGGCCGAAAGTTAGTGACCGCCGCTGGTGGTTTAGTTGCACCTGTTATTCGCATCTCAAAAAATGAAATTATTTGTGAAAAAATACATGGCAGAGCCGTCTCCGATATTCTTCTCTCCCACCCCGCTCTCGCTTCACATGCGTTTTATACTTTTGGCAAATCTGTCGCCATCATTCACAAAAACACTTTACAAAAAACATCTTTATACAGCCCTCGAGCCCTTTTCCAGCATAAATACACCTCTGATTACGAGAATATCCGTAAACGTATGAAATCATTTCTCAGCTGGAACGTTATCAATAAAAAAATGTATACTAATTTTATCTCTGTCAGGAAAAAATACTACCCCTCCTACCTCTCAACAATTCTGAGTGACGTTAATCTTAGCAATTATTTCTATGTGGAAAACCCTGATACTGTCATCGTAATCGACTCAGATTACGTAAAAATAGGCGACCCCCTCACCGACATTGGCCGACTTACCAGTTCTATTCGGTATCAATGTTTTCGTGCAAAGTTAAGTGAGATCTATGCCGATCAGATTGTAAACTCATTTCTGCAGGGGTATAAATCAGTGTTAAATATTGAAGTACGCGGCATGGACTTATATCATGTTATTATCTATAGCATCATCATTAACAGCGCAAAACGCTTAATCGATAAAGTAACCCAATTAATTCAAACGAACAATGAATTCGCTCAACATATTCCTACAGTGGAATATTTTTTCCAAGGCAATTTTCAAAAGGTCGTCTCCTATTTTGATCCCCGAGAAATAAACAAAGCACAAGAAGTACAATACAGCTTAGAACAACTCAATGTATTTATCGATGGAAAAAATATAAATCCTCAACTAGCCCAATTTAAAAAAGCTGCATAAATTTTAGTCTTAAAAATACCTCTCCCCCATTATAACTAAAGTAAAAGCGATTTTTCGCAACCATAATCCTTTTTAATCTCTTCATGTAAACTCTCCTAAAAACAGGTGAGCTATGGTTTACAAAATTTGTCTCGTTTCAACACATGGTACAGGAAAAACCTCTCTTGCTGCATCCATTGAAGGCGAACTCAAACGTCGCAGTGTCGAAGCCAAATACTTAGGCGAAATCGCTACAAAAGCTAAAGAACGCGGCTTGCCGATAAATCGTGAAACAACTTTAGAAGCTCAACTTTGGATTATTCATAGTCAATTCCGTGATGAATTATTTTATTCCCAGCAACGTCTAACCCCTCCAAATTATCAAGCCCTCATCTGTGATCGCGGTCCAGATAATTACTGTTACTTAAAACATAACCTTGGCAAAGATGACGAATACGCATTGAATATCACTCTTGGTCACCTTCGTAAATTTCCTTACGACCAGATATATCTCCTTCCCATTGTAAACCATTCTCTTCTTGTCGGATCTGGCACTCGTGATCTTGATCTTGATTTCCGTGAACATATGGATACTGAAATCCGTACGTTCATTAAAACCCATGACATCTCCCATATTGAATTACCTACTCCTAGTCTCCAAGATAACTTTCGTCAAGAGTGGATAAAAATCATCGTGAACAATACCCTAAAAGATTTACAAAAACCAGCAAACATGTATATTCATTAAAAAAAAGTATA
>CAYSCV010000054.1:0-9290 GCA_964429715.1 uncultured Methanosarcinales archaeon | reverse complement strand
TGTCCAAAATTATAACCTAAAACTGAAAATATATCTTCCTCTCGTCGCCCAATCAGAATATGTTTAACTTTCCCCTCTAAAGAACTCAAAAAATTTCTCTCCTCTTTTTCCAACCGTAACGGCATATACGGAACATCAGGTATGCGCATTGTATAACCACTCTGTTAGAATTTATAAATGTTATTGAAATCAACAATCTATTTTCTTTCTTTTCCAAATTTCCCTTCATCACTTTTATAAACCACTCCCCATTCTAAATACCATGGAAACCGTAGGCGGCCAAGCCGTAATCGAAGGTGTTATGATGCGCAATAAAGAACACTACGCCGTAGCCGTTCGAACTAAAAACGGCGAAATCAAAATCCACAAAGAACAATCCTCCACATTTCCACAAATCTATCAAAAACCATTCATTCGCGGTATTATTGGCCTTTTCTACGCTCTTTATGATGGCCTGCGCGCATTGATTTGGAGCAGCAACCAACAGCTTGAAATCGATGAAAAACTATCCCGCCTCGAAATCATTGGCACAATCACTCTCTCTCTTCTCTTCTCGATTCTCTTCTTCATCATCATTCCTTTCTTCTCCGCCCATTACATCCACAGTAGCGGCTTCCTCTTTAATGCTCTTGACGGCGCTTTTCGTCTTATCATCTTCCTAGGCTATATCTACCTCATCTCGTTCATGAAAGAAGTAAAAACATTATTTCAATACCACGGCGCCGAACATAAAACCATCTACTGCCATGAAGCACAAAAACCCTTAACTGTAGAAAACGTCAGAACTTTCTCACGCTTCCATCCTCGTTGCGGCACCTCTTTTCTCTTCTTCATCATCATCCTCTCCATCATCGTCTTCTCATTCATTCCCGGTCCCATGTGGATGAAACTTGTCGGCAGAATCCTCTTCCTCCCTTTATTAGCCGGCATCGGCTACGAATTCATCCGTCTCAGCGGCAAATACATCAACAATCCTTTCATCAAAATCATCGTCCAACCTGGATTATGGGCGCAGCGATTGACCACCAAAGAACCAACTGACCAGCAATTAGAAGTCGGCATCGCTTCGTTAAAAGCCGTGTTGAAAGAATAAAAGTAATACAATTTCCTAAATTAACTCTACTTCATCTTCACCCGTCGCGTATGACCCCTTAAATCAGGAAAACTATAACAATTAACATATTTTAATCCACCACCAACATAAAGCGATACGCCCTGATGAGGAATAATCTGTCGTGTTTCTTTATTACAAGCTACTTCTATAAACGTGGGTAATCCACCAATATTATTCAAAGTTCCCATTGCTTTCTCTACATCTTTACACATAAATAGTGCGCGCAATGGCTCATTCCATTCTCGAACAGAAGAAACATCACTTAAAATATTTCGAACAAGAGGCAATGCACAAGGCATAATCCAATAATCAGAAGAACCAACATTATGAACAACTCGATTCGTAGCATAGTCAATTTTAGTGGAAGTCACAAAAGGTGAGGCAATCATCTCCTCATAAATTTGACGTAAAGCTGGGTGCCCTAATTCATACAATTGCTCTAAAATCCCATATAACAAAGGAAACGATATCAAATCATTGCTTGTACAACTAAGATAATCTATCCATTCATTTTGTGTTTGCCGCAGAGGTTGACCATTTTCCATAATTGCAGAACTATCCAATTTTACATTTTTATACGTTCGAAATGGTTTCCCCTCTTGGTCATATATTACTATGTCATCTAATGCAATTACAGACAGGTCTACTTTTTCAAATTTGGGCTTGTAAGCAATTCGTAACAAAAGAGTATCCAATGCCTCATTTCCGTAAGTATTAATATACACCAAAATCTCACCCCTCTTCACGTAAATTAATACTTTTAACTATGTCTAATGCATTATACCCCATTCTTTCTTCAATACCAAGATACATCCTACAGGGGTCTGTATTAACTAATCTTTCAGTTAAAGACTCCAGATATTCAGAATTACATCGTACACTAAGATACCTATCACGATTTGGAGCACCCGTTCCTTCAATAGCAGTAAAAGCTGCAACAATATAGCTGTCTCCTTCTTTATAATCCGTTAAATTATTTGATGTTCTCGCAACAATTGCTCTATTTTTTGGATGTGGGGAATGAGATTTTGCAAATTCCATAGCATCCAACTTATTCGAAAACAGTTTAATATTCAGATAAACCAACATTCCTTGGTACCAATGGATCGTTTCATCACAGAAGTTTCTATAGTATAAAACAAAATAATCTGATATTTTTTCCCCATCTTGCGCTTGTGTTGTCATTTTTTCACTTCCTTCAATTTATTCATTGACTGTATTTCCAAACTAAATAGTAGTAATTTATCAAAATTATAAAACTTCCTAAATTAATTTTTATAAAAATAACAAAATTTATATATTAGATGTAATTTATATAAAAAATGAGCTTAAATCAAATCTTCCCATTAGATTTAAAAGATCGTAAGATCCTCTATGAATTAGACCTAAATGCCCGCCAACCCTGTTCTAAAATTGCAAAAAAAGTCGGCCTCTCTACCGAAGTTGTCAATTACCGCATAAAACGTCTCGAAGAAGAAAATATTATCACTCAATATCAATCTATTATAAATCTCTCAAAGTTAAATATAATCCAATTCAAGCTATGTCTCTCTTTACAACATATTACTTCAACCAAATGTCATGAACTCATAGAAAAAATAAAACAAAATAAATCAATCAAGTGGCTTGTATCCTGCAAAGGAAACTGGGATATAATTATCTCGGCAGAAACTGACAGCATCGAAAATATGGAAATAATTCAAAATAATATCTTAAGTGACTTTGCAGGATATATTAACCAAAAAGCCATTGCCATACTTGTCCAAGCAACAACGTATAACCGAAATTATCTCTTAAAAATTCCCTCATTATTAAATCATTCACGCATAATTATGGGAAAAGATACACCCGTAAAGATCGAACCATTTGACTTAGAAATAATCAAAATTATCAGTAAAAATGCGAGAACATCAATAATTGATATTGCAAATCAATTAAAAACAACCACGCGTATTGTGAATTACCGAATAAAAAAACTTCTAAAAAATAAAATTATCCTCGGATTTAAAATAGCATTAAATTACGAAAAACTAGGGATTCATTTTTTCAAAACAATGGTATATATCGACAATCCTCAAAAAGAAAGACTTAAATCACTCCAACAATATTTTAACATGAACAAGAATATTATCCATGATGTAAAAGTATTGGGAAACTGGGATCTCGAACCAGAATTTGAAATGTATTCAGAAATAGAATTTAATTCTATCATCTCTGAAATAAAAGATAAATATGCCGACATTATAAAAAAAATTGATATAATCACCATTTCCAAAGAACATAAATTTGTGTATTTTTAAGAATAAAACATAATGAGAAGCCATTAAAAATAACCAATGTACTCTTCTCTTTCTACAAATAATCCGCAAAAATTCCTGCAACTCTGCTTCTCTCCCCTTTATCAAGGACAACATATGCAAATTCCGGCACTTTTCCTCGAAAACGATCTGTTAAGACCGTAAGTCCATTACTCTTCTCATCTAAATATGGATTATCACTCTGAAACGGATCACCCACAATCACCAATTTTGATTTGATTCCCGCTCTCGAACCAATTAACTTTAACTCTTTTGCCGTAAAATTCTGTGCTTCATCAATAATGATATAACTATTGTGAATCGTATCCCCGCGTGCAAAATTAATCGGCATACATTCAATAAAATCAGAATATTTTGCATAATCAGCCGCCGCATCCCCTAAAATAATTTTTAACGCCGTATCGATTGGCTTAAAATACGGCCCAATTTTATCATCTAAATCCCCTGGAAGAAACCCCAACTCTTTTCCCGCCTGCATCATCGGGCGAAACACTACCACTTTTTCATATCTCTTCTCTGTTCCTTGTGTTGCTTGATAAATACCTGCTGCCAAAGCAATAATCGTTTTTCCCGTCCCTGCTTTTCCAAGCGCCGAAACAATTTCAATCTCAGAATCAAGACACGCATCAAGAAGAAATCGTTGCCCATTATTTCTTGGTGAAATACCTTCTACTTTTTTATTTTCTCGTAATTTCTGTAATTCCCCTTTTCGATATTTGACAAATATTGATTGTGATCCAGATTTCAGTGTAAAATACTGATTTTCTGTCATCCCTTGTGGCATAATCTCTTGGAAATAATCTGGTACTTCCGCCCTATTTTTTGAATGTAACTGATCAACTAATTCATTTGGCACTTCCACAACATCATTTCCTTTACGAAAAAACGCATTCAAATCAATTGCCGCTTTATCATATCTGTAATCTTCCGCATGTAATCCTAATGTTCTTGCTCGAATTCGTAACGTAATATCCTTAGAAACAATAACTACTGGTTTTTCTTTATCTTCTTCCTGTAATTTCTTTGCTCGACGTAAAATCACATCATCATTATACCCAAAATTATTATGTGCAATTTGTAACAATTGATCTAATCCTTGTACGATTTGTTGTTGAACTCCTATTTTTCCCTCTTTTCTATTCAGAACTGAATCATCGCTTAAAAAATATAATTTTCCTTTCTCTTCTCCTAACGCTATCCCTTCTTGTGTAATCCTTTCTGCTGTCAAATCTTCTAATGTTCGTGCCACTTGGCGTGCATGCACATTTTTTTCTTCTGTTCCTCGCTTAAATCGATCCAGTTCTTCTGTGACCTCTCGAAGGATATAGACATCATGCTCTTGAAAATTATACAACGCTCCCGGATCATGGAGTAATACACTTGTATCAAGAATATAACGTTTTATCATTCGTTTTAACCCAACGCATTTAAGATCTCATTATATTCTGCCACGAACCTATAATGCGGTTTTCCTTGCCGTAATGCTTCAATATGATACGCTTGTGCACCTTCTTTCATTTTTGTTCCAATTTGTGCAAATTCCCCTTCTTTTGCCAATCTCATCACTTTATATTCAATCGAATCAGGCATAATATCCTCACGAAATTGTTTAGGATAATACTCTTCACAAAATTTTTGTGGATTCACTTCTCGCAGCTCTAACTGCCCCAACCGTTGATACAAAAAATTTCGTGATGCCACCTGAAATCTTCTTTTAAAACCATCTAGTACATCTGTACTTAACCCTTTATGTCGAAATGAGAATAATCCTGGAGAAAAACTCAACGCCGCCGTACTCACCACAAACCCATATAACGTTCCGATCGTCTCATCATCACAACAAAAAGAACTATTATCCTCTAGGCGCACCTGCGGATTTTGCAATCGTTCTATAATTGAATGTAAATCCATAACCCTTCGCAGAATAAATTGTTTATATATTCATTTCTATACTCAAAACACAAAGTAACAATGCGTATATTACAACACACACAATTTTTCAGTGACAAATCACCTCTCATCCCACACAACTCACATGCCCCTCCTTCCTAACCCGTATCACATTCGAAACAAACGTCTCAATCTTTGCTTCATGTGATACAATAATCGTCTGCTTTAACGACATTCTCTCTAACACTTCCCGCACTTTATCCAATTGTTCCGAGCTGAACCCATCCGTCGGCTCATCTAATATCAACAACTCTTTTGTCTTAACCTCTTGAATCACCTCATGAATTACTTTATTCAACGCTAATCTATACGCTAACGCAACAGAAGTCCTCTCTCCCCCACTTAAATTAGTAAACGCCACTTCATGTCCATTTTGCGTAATCACTGGTGAAAAACTATCATCAATTGTTGCATACACCTCTTCACCATCAATCAATATCGAAAACCATTCTGCAAACACCTCGGCAAATGTCCTATGAATGTGTGTCATGATATGCTTCTCAATCGTAAACGTCAACGGCAAAAAATATTCTTCTAACCAATTATACATCTCTTTCTTTCGTAATAACTTATTTTTCTCTTCTTTCAACACTTCAATCACTTCATCTAACTCTTTTCGCTTTAGTTCAAACGCTTCAATCATCACCTGCAAACGCGCCATTCCCACCTCAATTTCCCGCTCTTGCAACGTAATATTCTGCACTTCTTCACGTAACCTTTTCATCTGTTCTGTCGTATCCTGTTTTAATTCTAGCTGTGTAATCACCCCCTCCAACCTTTCTTCAATATTCTGACTTTCTTTCTCTAGTATTCGTTGCTGTTCCTGTACTTGCCTCACCGTTTGTTCCAACTGTTGCTGTTGTAATAATAATGTATATATTTTCTGCAGCTCTTCAATCTTCTGCTGCCATTGCTCTATCGTCCATTCTTTCTCGATAGCCTGCCATTGCTCCATTGCATAATTATTTTCCTGTGCTAATTGCCGTACCACTTCCTGCCTCTCTCCTATTATTCTCTTCTTCTCACGTAATTGCATCACTTCTGTTCGTATTCGTATCAACTGCTGCTCTTTCTCCAGTATCAAATCCATCTTGCGCCTAAATTCCTCTTTCTGCCCCATCATCAATTCTTTCTTGCTTTGCAGATCTTTCAACAACGTTTCTGCCACCCCTACTTTTTGTTGCTCCTGCAGTACTATTTTATGTTTATGCTCTTCTGAAACATCCTGATAACACATGGGACAATGATGTAATCCAATCACATTTAATTGCACTTCTTTTGCTGAATCCATTAACGTCTTATTCTTTGTCAACAATTCCAACGTTTTCTCTAATAACTCTTCTATCTGCTTTGCTTTATCCTTCACTTCTTCTTTATCTGCAACCTGTTCAACTAACTGCTGTCCAATTTTTTCTTTTTCTTCAAGAACACTAATCGCTTCCAACAAAATCTTCAATTCCTGCTGTACCTCATTCATTCGTTGCTGTATCGTTTGTACTTTAAATTGCGCCTGTTGCCTGCGCTGTATAAAATGATTTTTTTCAATCTCTGCTCGGCGTAATTCTTCCGTCACTCCTAACAATTTCTTTCCTTCTGGCAGCTGTAACTGTTGCAGTTGCAGGAGTATCTGTTCCTCCTGCTGATGTAAATTATCACTATACCTCTTTTTCTCATCTCGTGACGCTTCCAATAGATTTTTCTGTTCTAATAACTCTCTTCGTTGCTTTTGCGCCAGTTCTAACAATTCCTGATACTTCTTCTTTTCATCCAATCCCCCCCGCAACAAATCTAATCGTGGTATCAATTCATCTCTCTCTTTTCGTTTCATCACCAACTCTTCACGTATCTGCTGTTCTTGCCCAACTAATGTATCCAGCGGTTCAACTTTGCCCTCCGCACTTGCAATCTCCACCCTCATCTGCCGCAAATACAGTTGCACATTCTCGCGAATATTCTTATACTTATCAATATTGAACACTTTTCGTAACACATCTAACCGCACATCCGCACTTTCCTGCAGAATATATTTCATGTCTTCTTGCGGTGTATACACTGTAAACCTAAAAATATAATTCTTGTTTTTGCCAACCAGCTCTTCTGGATACCCCAATAGACCCATCACTTCCGCTTTCAATTCCACCGGCGTTCCTTCTTTCTTCACCCCATTTGTAATAATATATCCTGCTGTTTGTTTAATCACATCCTGCTCTTTCTTCAGATTTCGTTTAATCACAATTCTCTTTCCATCAATCGTCAACTCTAACTCTACTGACCCTTGCGTCATTCCTTTGCGTAATAACGCTTCCGCGGGCAGATCTGGTCTCATTGCTCCAAATAACGCAAACTCAATCGCTAATAAAATAGAAGACTTCCCCGAACCAATATCTCCTGAGAGCATGATCGATCCTTCAGGAAACGTAATTATCTCCCGTATATACGATCGAATATTTGTTAACGTAAGTGAATGTAACTGCATACTTTTTTCTTCCAGGTATAATTTATATACTATTATGTCTGCGAATCTATATATTCTACTCTAACTTCCCTCATTATTCTAAAACTATCTCTTTCTCTTCATTTTAGTCCATTTTTCATTTTTGTTACTATTATAGAATTTAGACCAAAATCTTTAAAAATAGACCTCAAAGGGAATAGTACTATGACTCAATATAAACTGCGTGCCTCTCAGGACATCATCGCTGAAGAATTCACCGGCAGTTCCCCTGGCGCTGCTTTTGATCAATGCCTTGCCCAAAAATGCACTCCTGCCTACATGCCTGAACTTCTACGCTTTAAAATCGCCGCCTCCGCTGAATCCCAACTATGGAAACAATGGTATACCTCCGCGAGCGCCATTATCACCGGTCGTACCAAAAAAGGCACATCCGTTGTTGTGTTTACTCATACCCAAAATCAGCTTAATACCTCCTCAAAAATAAAAGAACTTATCACGCTTGGTTCTCGGAACGGTGCCGGTACTCTCTCTACCCATGAATTTTATAAAATGATCGAACAGCAAGATAACGACAAAATATTTGTGGTGGATTATCAAACACTGTATCGCTCTCCTTCGCACGAAATCGACATACATGACGCTCTCTCCCATCCGTTTGTCATCCCGTTTTGTGGTGGAAGAAAATATGCTGAACAATACTTAAAAAGATATCATGACGTCACAAATCAAAAAACCATTATGCTCCGCTATGGTGATGATGCTACAATTCAACCTCTTGCTCGTCTGCTTTATCTTACCCCCACAGGTTCTTTTGATGGCTCCGCCAGCATTGAAAGTAGTAACTACCTTTTTGGCTTAAAAGAGGATAGTCTTTTCAGCTCTCGTTTAAAATCAAACAATACTCCTTCTTTAGAAATACTTCTGCAACTCGCTCAACAATACGTTCCTCCTATTGCTCTCAAATCATACGAAGCCCAATTACGTCTCTTATGTAGTTCCCCGCAAAAATCACAAGAATATTCCTCGGACGTTCCACCCCCTCTTCCTTCTCGAGCCTTACCTCCTCCTTTTCCCTCTTCCTCTTCCCCTAGCTCAACACCCTCCAATTCCTCTTTAGCTCTTGCTGTTCTACTTCAATCTCCACATCCCATCTATGATCCCTCTCCCTCCTCTTCCCCCTCTCTTTCTACTCTTCACAGATTAAGAATGCCTGGTCGACCAACTACAAATCTTCAACTCGTTGAACCAAAAAAAAGATAATGAGAAGTTTGAATAATGACCTTTTCTACTCAAACTTCTCAAAGAGATTCGGTCACTAACGTTCCGAAGTTGCCGCGAGCAACCTTTGCAACGGCGCAATTTTAAGCTTATCTAAGCACCTATAGTAACTGTGAATTATTTTTGAAATTTGTTCACAGTTACAGATAACTGCACAATTTAAATTATATTTGGT
>CAYSCV010000053.1:8508-9946 GCA_964429715.1 uncultured Methanosarcinales archaeon | reverse complement strand
AACGGAGGCTTAAGATTATGCTTGAAAATAAAATTAATTGGATATTAAAACGAAAGATGGCAGCACTTGGTGCGTTGGCTGGGATGTCTTTTCCGATGAGCGGCTGTGAGACTTCTTCACATCCTTCTTCAAGTATGTATGCGGAAAAAGATACGAGCAGTGCAACGAATAATTCTTCAGAGTATAATTCTAAAGACTCTGCTAACCAGAATAATGGCTCTAATTCAGGTAGTTCGCAAAATCAAAGTAATAGTTCTTTTCAACAAACAGATCCAACATCTGCAGAGATGGAATCTTCAAAAGGTAATTATGGGAAAGCGTCAACAATTCCCGGTTCTTGTCCCCCAGATCCTTGTTATCAATATGAAGGGAATATCAAATATACAAAATCGGAACTTAAAATAGTGCCGTATGTCGTTGTTTCTTCCAAAAATGAATCTGCCGTTTCAGAACAAAGGATTGCCAACGATTTTTTTGTTTTGAACAATACTTTTTCAAAAATAGGTGTATCTTTTAAACAATATAAAACCGAGTATATTCATAATTCTACACTCTGGAATGCAAAGATAGATGATTTAGATACCATTCTAAAATATGGTGACAAATATCCAGGGTATTATCCTGTCGTTTACGTCAATTCGCTTAATTATAATCCTTCGACGGGTATAGGTAAATATGCCGGCATGACACGTCTTGGCTTATGGGAAGGTATGGTATTAGCAGGGGATGATACTGGACCTAATAACACAGTTCTCCATGAAATGGGTCATGAATTTGGATTGTATCATACGTTTGAAGATTCAGTGTGTGGACAGAGTAAATGCACACCTTCCAGCATATATAAATCAAGTTACAATCCCTGTGATCAAACAGGGGATTTTATTTGTGATACGCCACCTGATTTTGGTTGGGAAAGTTGTGGTTTAAACTTTTCAAGTTGTACGTTGGATTCTGATTGTTCATCTAAAAGTTGTGCTCCAGACACTCATAATCTAATGTCTTATTATGGCCAGTGTCGAAGTAATTTTTCAGAACAACAATGGAAAACCATGAGTTGTTTTTTAGATAAACTTGTAAAATGAAATGAGGAATGAAACTATGCTAGAAGAAAAAATAGGAAATAAATATACAACTTTAGAGAAAGTAGGAAAAAACATTGGAATGTATGTTACGGCAACCGTGTTAGCTGCAGGAGTGGGAGGATGCAACTTATTTGAAAAACAAGAATACTGTAAGAAAGAGACGGATTTGAAATGTCCTGGCGAGCAATTTGTCTATTGCAGTAAACCAGAAGGAGCATCGCAAAATGAATGTGAGTGTTACTGTAGATCGCCTTCAAAAGAGCCAAAAGAGCCAGTGGATAAAGGGTATTAATGGAGGAGGAAAATAAAATGACAAAAACAATTGAAACGATCGTGATGGGTTTGGCGCTGGCAAC
>CAYSCV010000053.1:0-8408 GCA_964429715.1 uncultured Methanosarcinales archaeon | reverse complement strand
AAAAAAATGAAAATGCTCGAACATATTTTAGAAAGTGGAACGCAAGCGGAAAAAGAATTGGTACAACTTGCTGAAAGTATGCCAACGAAAGCGGAAGAGAAGCTTAAGAATGAGATTACTGGTTCGCTTGTTAGTACTTTATGTTTCGGAGCAGGAGCGGTTTTGTCTGGATATATGTTGACAGGAGGAGAAGCGTTTTCTTTATTTTGGGGCGGGTTGGGTGTTGTAACAACAGGAATAGGAACGCTTGTGAATGGTTCGTTTCTGAAAGATTATCTCAAAGTCCAATCAGAGTATAATAAGAAGGAAGTGTGGGACACTATTATCCCTTTGAGTGAGAAAGTTTTGTTTTATCAATTTAATGAGGGGTTTACGTACAATCCTACCCCAATTGAAGTGCGATTGGGCCAGAGAGTATATCTGATTGAAGGGTTGGACGAAATTGAGGAAATGAAAGAACGAGCAATGGTGTATGTTTCACAAGTTGTGGTGCGGGAAGTGAGTCGGGAGAATTATGACAATTTTATAGAAAAAAGTATGACGGATAGAAAGGGAGAATTTGAGAAAATTATGGGGGCAAAAGTCCAATATGAATTACGTAAAGGTGAAGAAGCTAATTGTGTTGAGATGGACATACTCTTAGATAATAAAGGAAGCCATTATTTTGATGCTTTTTCACAAACGGCGAAGGAGTGTTCGCTTTTGCTTTCAATGGAAAAGGGGAAAATAAAATCTATTTCAAGAATGTTTCCGTATCAACGAGGAGATTGAAAAAATGATGATGACAACGCTCGAACAGATTTTGAATCAGAGTTGGTTGAGGAGAAAAATGGTACCTATTTTATTTCGTGCAGGGATGGGACTTGCTATGTTAGGGGATTTGAGTTGTAGCAATTATGGATTGGATGGAAATAGGTATTGTGCGGATAAAGATAATGATGGGTTTGGGGATACGAGATGTTATGACAAAAATGCACCGGCAGAGGCGTATACTTATGTTGCTCAAGGTGCGGCAATACCGAAAGGATATGTAATTGATAATCGGGATTGCAATGATGCAAATGAGAAAATTCATCCAAATGCCACGGAACTTTGTAATAAGATTGATGATAATTGTAATGGGCAAACGGATGAGTATGCTGTGCCTATAAAATGGTATTCTGATTCGGATGGAGATGGATATGGAAGTGAAAAATATGTGTTAGACTGCCCTGCTCCAAAAAAATATGTTGATAATAACAATGATTGTAATGATGGGGATAAGGATATTCATCCTGGTGTAAAAGATATTTGTAATTTGATTGATGATGATTGTAATGGAAAGACGGATGATCTTTCTGATGTGTGTCAGACTTCATGTGGTTGGGGGAAGCTGTATTGTGAGGGAAAGAAAACAGTTTGTGATGCACCAAAACAGCAAAAAGAGGTGTGTGATGGCAAAGATAATGATTGTAATGGGAAGATTGATGAGTTAGCAGAATGTTGTGTGCCGGGAACAGTTGAGAAGAAGTATTGTAGTGATGGAATAAAAATTGAGAAGCAACGGTTGTGCACTGCGGAGTATATTTGGGGAAATTTTATGAACGTTGAGAAGTGCTGGATGCCGTTGTATAAATGGACGTGTGAGAAGAAAGTGATTGGGATTGTTGATGTGAATGCACCACATTATAATTTTACACCAAAACAACCAACAAATGAAGATATTGGAAGTTCGATAAATCAGAATGGTCTGCCGCAATGGTGTTGTAGTGATAGTTATGGTAAAGAATGGGGGGTTGAATCTAATCCTGTGCCAAAATATTATTTACAGATTGGGTGTAGTTGTATTTCGCATGTTACGGGGATTGATGATAACACGAATAATAATCCTACAAAGAATAAAAAGGATGCGGGAAAAGAGTTAGATCGACAAGGAATTTTTTGGAAAGAGAGTTTTCAGTGCCCAAGTCACGAGTATAGTTCTGTTGATACCATGGTTGAGATTCTTTTTCAAAATGAGGGGGTGAGTCAAGAGAGTGTGTGGTTGAATTGGTATACTTTTGGACATGGACCTACAGAACGAGTGGTGTTGAATGCAGGAGAGGAGTATCGTTTTTTTATTGATGAGCGGATGATTCCGGCAAGCGGGACGCAGATTGAGTTGTGTACGTCGATGAATGGATGTTCACAGAAAGTGCGTTTGGAGAGCGGGATGCAACAGAAGATGTATGTGGCTCTTTCTGGTGAGCAGATTTATGCAGTGGATGGAGAGGGAAAATATTTTTCTTTTGCAGCGGTGCAGAAAATTGAAAAGTGTGAGACAGAAACGAGAGTGAATATGGTTGTTCGAAATCATAAGACACTTGATTTACAGCCATGGATGAATTGGCAGCAGGGGTGGCCGGTTCAAGAGAAAGTGGTGGTTGAGCCGGGAGCGCAGTATACGTTTCATGTGACACAAGATTTTTTGGTGCAAGGGATAAATAAAGTGGAGTTATGTACATCGTCGTATGGATGTTTTCCTACGCAGTTGATTGGTTGCGGAGATCATAAAACGTACACGATTGATTGGGTGTTTGGACGAATACCGGAGAAAAAATGAGCGGGTTAGAACGAGTAGTTGCTTTGGGATTTGTCGGCAATGGATGGGCCGGGAGAAGAGTTAAAAATTCTATTCTTACTCTTGGTCTGGGGATGATGGTGTTTGGTTGTGCTACAGGAAAAATGGAACATGCGGATGGTTCGGATCATTCTATGGATTCTATTGAGGTGAAACAAGCATTAGATTGTCCTGGTGGGGGACAGAAATATTATGAGGATGCGGATGGTGATGGATATGGAACAAATGCAGGATGGTGGGTGTGTGAGGCGCTGCCAGGGTATGTTACTACTAATTCGGATTGTGATGATGGTACGAAAGAGAGTTATCCGGGTGCAGTTGAGGTTTGTGATGGGTTAGATAATAATTGTGATGGAGCGATTGATGAGAAAGTTACGCAGAGTTGTAGTACGAAATGTGAGAATGGTGTGCAGATCTGTACGAATGGAACATGGGAAAAATGTAGTGCAGGGACGTATTGTCCCAAAGGAACTGATTCTTGTGCAAAAGTTGTCGCTTGCGAGCTGAACTGTACTGATTACAATTGTGTTGAAAATTGTGCGAATAAAGGGACTATGGATACAGGTAAATATGGCACAGATTTTGTAGAGTGTATGACTAAAAATAAATGCAATGAAATTTATACTTCTTGTGTCAAAGATCATTGTTTAGATAAATATACAAATTGTTATCAAGGAATAATGACTTGCCAAGAAGTAATGGCCTGCGGGGGGTCTTATTATCAAGATCTTTTACAAAAGAAAGTAATTACAGATACATTATTTGAACGATGTCTTATGAAAGCAAATAAGCAGGCGATTGCAACATTATTTGAAGGTTTTATCTGTCTTGAACAACATAGTGAATATCTTTCTGATCAGAAAAAATTTTTATCCGTGGTATTTGATTGTAATTTATATCCTGGACCTTGCAAATGAGGGGATGAAATTTAAAATGTCTTTTTCTAAAAAATATCTATCAATCGGAGCGGCTCTTTTTTTTAGCTGTACGAATGATTATAAACCTGAAAATATTAGAATTGATTTAAATGATATGGCTCAACGTAGTTTTGAGAGAGGGAAAGATGTGAGTTCTCAACGTACGGGAGAGAGTACTGATGTTGGTTATGAAGAATATGTCGATGAGAAAGATACGGGTTTTGAAAAGGAAGTGGAGGTGAAGTTTGAGGAGGGAATAAAATGTGATGTTCACGAAAAAAAAGTCTGTAAAAATAACATCCAATGGCAGTGGCAGGATAGCTGCGGGTCACTTGAGGAGAAAATTCAGGAGTGTGCGTTGGGGCAAGAGTGCAAGAGTGGAGAATGTGTATGTATGCCGAAGTGTTATGCGAAGTTTTGCGGGGGGAATGGTTGTGGGGGGAGCTGCGGGAGTTGTCTTGCGGGGGAGAGTTGTATAGAAGATACGGTGTGTGTTGCGTCTTGTAATTCTACGAAAGAGTGGGAGGGGACAGGGTTTAATTCGCAGATACAATGGGAGTGGGGGTGCAAGGTTACAAAATTCTTAGGAGTGAGAAAGGTTGGGGAAGATTATTTGGCAACGGTTGTGGGAGATGGCAATTTTTGCGGCGGACAATTTGTGGTGAAGATTAATTCAAAAGGAGAATCGGTGTGGATTAAACATTTTTATGGCAAGGTGATTGATGTGTTTGGAAAAGCAAAAGGTGATTATCTAGTGGCGGTTGATCAGTCTCTGGCGATTCAAGATGAAACAGAGATTGTGTATCTGACGGAATTATGCACGATTAGTGAGAAAAATATGAATCTGATGGTTTGTGCGGGGGTTGATACAAATACGACGTCGAAACGCAAAGTGAATACGGTTGTGCAAGATGGAGGGAAGGTTTTGTTTGGGGGGACGTATGAGAATGGTATTGGTTCTTTTGCGTATGTTGTGTTGAATGAGGAGAAAATGTTGTGGGTGAAGACGTATAATGCAGGTGTGAAAGATGAGATTACGTCTGTTGCTGTACATCCTGCGGGTTATTTTTTATGGGGGAAGAAAGAAGGAAAAGATGCGCTGAAGTTGGTTGATACCAACGGAGAGATGATGTGGGAAAAAATGTATGATATGGGTTTTTCTGGGGCGGGGGTTGTTGCGATGGAGAATGGGTTATATGGGGTATTTGGTAAAGATATAACTCATTATATGTTGCTTGATGGGAAAGGGAGTGTTGTGCAGGATGTGCTGTTGAATGTGGCGAATGATGGAACAAAAAAGTATTTATTGCAAACACCTGTGGATCTTGCGCAGCTGCTCACTGATGGTTCGTTTGTTGCAATGGGGATGCAGGATAATCCCTCGTTTGGATCGTGGGTTGCGCATTTTGGAGTGGATGGGGGAATGAATGGACTTACAGTTGAGATGAATGATATGATACAACACATGGCAGTTATGGTTGATGGATATATGGCGGTTGGGACACAGTGGGATGGGGCTCAGAATAAGGAATGGTGGATGAAAAGGGGATGGTGTGGGAAGTGAGAAGTGAAATTATAAAGAGGAAAAAGAAAAATAATAATCTTATGAACTCAACACGCGCGGTAATTACTCTAGCAACTTTGTTGACTAGCTGTGCCCATATTCCCCTGCCAACAACGACACCACCCGTGTCACCAACAGAAAATCCCGTGACGATAAAAATCAACATGAGAAAGTTACGAGAATATTACGAGCAAGTATGCAATGGTGTCCGCATTCCGTCACGAGATTATGAACCGAGAGTGCCAGCAGCAAGCAAAGAAATTGTTGCATTTAAAGATACGATGTTGTATAAAACAGAATACCAAGCACTAGGCCTCTTTACAGAATATTCAGTGGAAGTGCTATATCAATCTGGAAGAATTAAAATAAAAGAAGGACACGTTACCTACGCTGATTTTCGTAGTTTAGGTTTGGGTTCACTTTCCCGCAACATTGTCTATTTTCAGCAGCTCCAGGAACTGCACTTGGGATGGAATAATTTGATGGATCTTCCAGAAGAGCTGACCACCCTCAAAGAATTAAAATTTCTCACCATTGATCACAATCAATTTCTGGAATTGCCGGAACGGATAGGGGATTTGGGTAATCTGGAAGTTCTACATTTAAGCCAGAATCATTTGGGTCGAATTCCGGTGAGTATTGGACAACTGAAAAAGCTTCGTGTTTTGGATTTGGGGGGAAATAATCTTCGTTGTTTCCCTGACAGTATCGGAAAACTCGTCCAGTTGGAAGACCTTGATGCGAGGATAAATAGAATACTTTACCTTCCCGACACTATAGGATATCTCAAACATCTTAAGCAATTGCATCTCACGGCCAATTATTTGTATCAGTTACCTCAAGGGATAGGCAGACTAACGCAACTGGAAGGATTGTATCTCAACAAAAATCTTCTCCGAGTATTGCCTGATACAATTGGACAACTAGAAGCATTACAAAGTTTAGATCTGAGCGATAATCAGCTGGAGTCTCTTCCTAAAAGCATTGAAAAACTCCATAATTTAAAGACATTGGAAGTTAAGTATAACATTTCTGAGTTGGAAAAAGAGAAATAATTGTTATTTCTAGAGAAGACAAACAAGAGATAGATAACAAAAAAAGTAAAAAAAAACGAAGCGAAGATTATTTTAGTTTAGGGGTGGGTGATACAACACATGGCAGTTATGGTTGATGGATATATGGCGGTTGGGACACAGTGGGATGGGGCTCAGAATAAGGAATGGTGGATGAAAAGGGGATGGTGCGGGAAGTAGGGGGTATAGTTAATTAAGAGAAGTAATAAAATAAAGGGAAAGATTATAAATAAGAACTACTCTGGAGTGAATATATGTTGGAAAACCTCATTCGGAAAATGTATTTTGGAAAAACAATAGTAGCAAGTTCACTCTTAGCTAGCTTGTATAGCTGTGGCGATACCATTATTAATAATTATTATGGGTCTGATATTAGAGCGAATGAAACTGTAATATCCAATGAAATAACTGATAATTATTCTGATTCTTCATCCCTCAGTGAAACACCTGCTCCGAAAATATCCTGCATAGGGGATTTAGAAGACAGTATACTGGAAGGAGAGAATAAAAATTACCAGTTCAAGAATAAAATATATACAATAACATTATCATATGTAGATACTGAAAGATGCAAATTTATCATTGATGGAAAAACAACTGATTCCATTAAAAAAAAAGAGAATTATACTTTAATTGAAGGGGCAATTATTTGCGTAAAAGATATATTGTATCAGGCGTATGCTGGAGGTGTGCATGCGTGTGAATTTACATTTAGTGGTGGGAAAGGGGTAGGAAAAATTGAAACTCCTGATGCTCAATAAAAGAGTAGTTCTACATTCTTATTTTAATGTATCATGGGTATATCTATTTCCCCACCATCCCTTCCGGAAAATACGAATACTTATACACCTTCAACGCTTTATAATAAAAATAACTTCGAATCTTCCCCGGAAACAACATTTTCATCTCATTAATCATCCGATAAAACTCATCTTGGTTTTTGAACTCCCCATCAAACTCAAAATCCGATCCTCCTACCGTCACATCTCGATATAAAATGTTAGGATGATGGATAATATACTGATTCAATCCCGGAATAATCGCTAAATCTTCAACCTCCATATCCACTTTATAATATTCATAGCCCAATTGATGATAATCCATCAGTAATTTATATGCCACAATCACGTTCTGTTTCTCCAACAGCCGCAACTTATACTTAACCCCTGCTGGCGTCATCCCTAACCGCCGCGCCAGTTCTAACAACGTAACTCTAGAATTAGTCGAAATCTCCTGCAATAATTCCAAATCTTTCGCATCATAATCATACAGTTTAAAACTCCCTGTAGAACACACTGTATAATCTCGCAGCTTCTTCTCCACTAAATAATTACGTGTATATTGGATAAAATCCAGAAACACCGAAAAATGCCTCTCAATGATATACTTGCGATACTTCTGCAGAATTGCCTCATACGTCTGTTGATATTCACGAAGATCTTTCACCAAAAATCCTATCGCTAAATCATACCTCCCATCCGTACGATACGCTGTAATAATATTCTTTTCTTTCAGAAACTCTTGAATTATCTTCTCCTCCATCTCTCGCGTTGTATTTTGCAGTTTAAGATAAACCCTTATTCCCTGGTACCCCAATTTCGTAAAATCAATTAACGTGATATATCCTTGAATAATCCCTAACCTCTCCAACTGTTTCATCCGATACGAAACCACATCTCGGCTTAAGTGAGTACGTTTCGCGAGATCATGAACAGATTGCCGCGAATTTCTATCTAACTCAAACAATAAATGGCTATCTTTTTTATCTAATTTGTACATAAATTTCCCTATACACCTCAAAAACGCTAATTTGTTTATTTCTCTCTTATTTTTAGTATATTTATAAATTTAACTATCAATTTTTATGTTTTTATGGAAAAACACATAAGAATATTCATATACTTAATTGTAATTACTTAATAGTGGAAATGGAAAAAATACTTGGTATCATTGGCGGACTAGGACCAGAAACAAGCTGTAGCTTCTGCCTTAATGTAAATAACGGCGTCAAAAAAGTAAAAGATACTCAGCCCCAAATAATCATGGAAAACGTTCCTATGTCTGATAAAGCATCAGATATAATCGCCCACGGTGGCTTCTCGGCCGAAGTACTTGGGCTTTTAGTAGACTCTGTCAAAAGACTAAATCGTGCCGGAGCAGATTTGATTGTCATCCCCTGCAATACTGTTCATGTTTTCATCAACGACCTCAGAAAAATTTCTGATGTTCCTGATCGGAAGTGCACACGTCTGTAC
>CAYSCV010000052.1:0-10194 GCA_964429715.1 uncultured Methanosarcinales archaeon | reverse complement strand
TATAGAAAGATTATAAAAGAAGCTAAAATACCTCAAACGTTTGGAATATGGACTAACTCTCTTTCTAATCTAAAAGAGAAGTGTATTGAGCAAGATAGTTTTGGCGTAGCGGCAAGAGCATTATATACAGCATTACAATATATTACAGAAAAAATGCCGTTAGATTTACCAGAATATTTTGCGTTACAAGAGATGATTATTACACAGTATCCGCATTCGATGTGGGATAATGGAATGTGGTTTAAACGAGTAGGAAAAGAAGTACGAGATTATAATTTACCTTGCACACCACAAATGAAAGAGTTATTAGAGTATAATACACGATTAAGTATACAGTTTCCGATGGCAGTGTTATTTGCACAGCAACAAGGTTTAGAAGTTACAGAAGCCTTTGAGCAGATGAAGATGGGACTATTACAAGGAATTGTTATTGAACAAGGCCAATATAAAAAAGAAGAAATTGTTCGTGAGAAGCCCAGTAATGATTCACTTCAAATGTATTTAGTCTTAACGGGAAAAATTAAAAGAGAGAAGATGGAATAATTAATCTTTTTACTCAAACTTCTCTAGAGAAAATTTACCAAGTTTCTAGTCGTAAATCAGGAATATTTTCAAAATCTTTTTTATTTCGCGTTATGAGGATATAATCTTCTGCTTTGGCAACACAACCGATCAATAAATCAATTTCAGGAGCGATTTTACCTTTCTTTTGTAAGAAATTCTGATCGCGACCGAATAATTCACAACTCCGCTCAGTAAAAGGCAAGATGTCAACGCTTTTGATGAATTCACGCACTAATTGTAATGCTTCTTCTTGTCGTGAAGCTTTATATGCCCCCTTAAAGAGTTCGGCGACGGAAAACATAGTAATGGATATAGGAATCCCAGCTTGTTGCAAAGTAGTAATTTTTTTTTGTACAGTGATATCTGCGCGAAAGAGAGCAATAACAATGTTGGTATCTAAGCAGTACATCTTAAAAGTTTACCTCTCGTGTACGAAAAGAGCGACGTTCGCGTTCAAGTTCTTTTGAGATCTTATCTAATTCTTCTTTTGGACCAGGCCATTTACCAAAGAAATCAAGCAAAGATTTTTTTTGTTCTTTGTGTACAACACGCATGATTACACGAGAGAACGATTCCCCAGTCGATTTGAGGTGTACAAGCCCATTATAAGCTTCATCGGAAATGGAAATTACTTTGGTCATTTTATGTATGTATGCATGTATGTATATAAACATTTTGGTTGCAAAAGTTTGTGCGGGATGAGAACAAAATTAGGATTAGTATTAATGAAAAAAAGTAGGTATAAAATTACGATTTAATTTTACTATTACAATAGGGGCAGAAGATACTACTGACGCCGGAAAATAATACGGAAGTGAAACGATATTTGCAATGGGGACAGTCGATTGTTTTCTTGTTCATGTACTCGCCTCTTTTTGAGAAAAGGAAAAGAGGAGGGTTTTTAAGTGTTTTGAATGAAGAGAATACAAGCTAGAAAAGTACTTAGAATGTTAAAAAAAGATAAAATTAAGACTAAATAATATTAATCTCGTGCTAATTTCCAGATGGTTTTCATACCAAGGAAAATGGCGCCGGGAACGACAAATACAACGATATTTTGTAAAGCTCCTCGTAAGAATTGGCCAAAAATTGGGATCAAGCCGAGGTTGACAATACCTGCAAGCATTAGGGCAATGGATGCGACTAAAAAAGGGATTGTTTCTTTTGCGGTGAGGTTGAATAAACCGACTAATGAACCAAGGATAACCAAGGTTGTGACGAGTATTTGTGGTTCAATGTAGGAGCGAAAGAAGGCAGCGATAACTGCGACTAAAAGACCCGCTAGGAATGCATAATGTGCTAGACGATGAAGTTCTACTTTTGCAGTCGTACTGCGTTTTGATGCCATGCTCTATACCACCTCTTTTGATACTGTAATGAAAGTTTTTGAGTATATAAATGTTGCGTTTTTTGGCGAGGGTAAGTTTATATAGCGAAGGTGCTTAATTGCAGAACATTAGCACTTTCGGAATATACTGAGCGCAAATTCTATTTTGTTCGGAAATTTAGTGCGCTCACTATATATGAAAATTATACTTTGAGAAGAATGATTGAATTTACACTTGGCAAATGCAAAACACGGGCGGCTTTTAGTGCGAAGCTACGTAAGCAAGGGAGGTTGGATTTGGAGCGAGTGAAGAAGAGGTTTACAGTAGTGTTAGAGACACCGATATTATTAGTGATTATGATTGAAAGTATTGAGGTTATTGTTCATCAGTATGGGGAATTGGTGTTTAAGAAGTGTGAGGATATGGGATTGATGGAGAGGATTGCTTCTGAGGTGTATGAGGAGGGGATGGGGAAGTAGAACTGTTTTAAAAAATCTAGTCGCAACATTTATATATTATGTATCTAAAACATAATGTTATGGTTAAAAAACATAATACAGCAATTAAGATATTGGTTTTTCTTGTTTCGCATAAAAAAGAGGAATTTACAATCAGAGGTATAGCACAAGCAATAGCAGTTGATTATAAAAGTGTACATGGAACTGTGCAAGAGCTCATTAAAGCTAATTTAGTACGAGCTAAGAAAATAGGGCAAACCGTACTCTGTTCTATAAATCCAACAGGATTCAATGCGGATGTTTTTAAGACAGAATTATTACGACGCGAAGAACTGCTGAAGAATAAAGATTTATCTTCAATGTACAGCTATTTTAAAGATATTCAAGAGCCTTTTTTTATTTTACTTTTATTTGGCTCATATGCGAGCGGTAAAAACAAGAAAGGTTCAGATATTGATTTAATGCTGATTACAGATAACGAAGACACAAAAAGAAAAATGAAAAATAAAATAGCGTTAATACCACGAGAAATACATCTCACAGAGTTTAATTCAGCGGAGTTTATTTCTATGCTTAAAACGACAGGATTTAATGTGGGGAGAGAAGTTTTTTATAATAATGTTATATTATATGGGATAGAAGATTATTATCGGTTACTACAACATGCTTGATGAACAAAGATTAACAGAAGCACAACAAAATGTTAAGAAGTATCTTGAAGAAAGGTTAATTTGGAGATACAACTCTTTTACCCCAGACATTTTAGAAACGTATAGCAGAAATTATCAGGATTCACTTGAGGTTGCGCAGAAATTATTTGAGCAGAATTTATCCCATTTATGGATTATCGTCACTTCTTATTATTCAATGTATTACATTACGAATGCGGTATTGTATAAAATAGGATATAAAGTAGGAGCAAAAATAAGCCATAAAGTGACAGCTGATGCTTTAATTGTGTTTGTTAGAAATAAATTGAAAAAAGAATTATTGGAAGAGTATGAAGAAGCGCAAGAAGAAGCATTGGAGATTGTAGGTAAAAAAACGGAAGAGATTCTCTCTCATTTTGATAGAGAGTTGGAGAAGAGGTCACTTTTTCAGTATGAATCAACAGAGGAGATTAAACGAGCGAAAGCGGAAACTTCTCTGAAACGAGCAAAAGAATTTATTTTTGAGATGAAGAAGATGTTGTAATTATGAACTTGTCCACCAGTACAGGGAATTGGTATTTAAGAAGTGGGAGGATATGGAGTTGATGGAGAGGATGGCGAAGGAGATTTATGAAGTGGGGATGAGAACAAAGAGGGATTAGTTTTCTTTTATGAGTAGTAAATGTGTCACTATATTTATAAAGTGAAGCAGGGTTTTAAAAGATATGAGATATAAAAGATTAGCAGCGGCAGGATTAGCAGCGTTAGTGATGAATTCGTGTAAATTTGAAATGTCTGTTGGTACACCAAATATAGACGGAGAGAATGTTGTAAAAGAAACGTATCACAAACCAGTTATCTACCAAGAAAGTGATGTGATGCCAATTACTATTATTGATGAAGCGTTAAATACGGTGAAGCCTGAGTATAAAAAAGTGGTGTTGAATTTGACACGATTATATTCTAGTTCAGAGAAAGAACAGTTAAGGGGAACGGCACTTCTTGTTAATCCCACACAAATGTTAACAGCATATCATGTCACCAATAGTCCTAACTTAGAATACGTTATTAGAAATTCTTCTGGAAAAGATCAGAATATCAGTTCTTGGATACGAAATATTGATGCTGATGATACCGCAGATATTGCGGTTGTTAATTTGAATGTTGCGGTTGCTGACCGCCCAAGTCTACAGTTTTATGACAAGCCGATTTCTACGGGATTGCCGATTGCGTTGATTACGTATAATAATGATCGATTCGTTATTCGGGAAGGAGAGATTACGAAAGTGTATACGGTGAAAGGCAAGGAGAAGTTTGAGACGAATATTGCTGTGATTGGTGGAAATAGTGGAGGAGCTTATGTTGATCAGTCTGAAGGAAAGATTGTGGGAGTTATTACGAATGGTTCGCCGCAATTGAGTTTAGGACCAAGTATTCGGACACTTGATGTTGAGAAGAAGCAAAGAGTACTTACGGTAGATGAGCAGAAAAGAATAGAACTGTATAACGAGACTAAAGAATTTGTCAAGCGTGAAGTAAATTTAGGGTATGATGATTTTGTACGAGGAGATTTTTATTTGAAAGGAGATGATGTAAGTGTTATTCAAATTTGTTTGAAGCCAGAACTTTTAGTTCAGATAGAACCACGGTGTTTTTCACGAGATGATTTTCCTACAATTGTGGCGACACGAGTACAGAAATCGATTGCGGAAGGGAGAGGTGAATTGAATAGTGCTATAAAGTTTAAAGATGGGCGGAAATATGAATTTAAAACATTGTTTGTTCCTGATTCTTTCGATAAGAATAGCCTGATGAGTTCGACTTCAATTTCGGGAGAATGGTGATTATATGAAACCAAGCTACCATGTTGTGCAGATGGGGCCAAAAGAAAAAGAGTTGAAACACACGATTTGCGCAATTCTGAAGTTAACGGAGAAAGTGGAATTAGTGGGGGCGGTATTAGAGCCAGGTGACGGATACGATTATTTGCGAGCGTTTGGGCATACAGTAACTTTGAGGAATTTCTTATTCTCAGAAAAATTAATGCTGGCGGAAACGCTTGGAGAACGAGCGGCCTTCTGGTATTTGGGAATGAATACACCTTGGAAATTTTATGGAATAATACCAACTGATTTTGACCCGGATGAATTAAGACCGCCTTTTAATTATTCGCTGCCGTGTGAGGAATTTTATGTGGGGAGAGCGATGCATACTCTGTATTCAATGGAAATGGGACGAGGAAGTGCTGCTATGAAGAAAGTGTTGACGTTTGGTGATTATAAATCCCCACAAGAGTTATTTGAAGCAGGATTCAAAAAGCAGGTTGATTTTTATACTGATCCTCAGTATATCAACGCACATAGAAATTGTGGATTGATAGCAACAGATGTGCGTGAAGAAGATTTAGCACGCAAGAGGGAAGCTTTGAGAGTTTTGAAATAAGAGAAAAATTTAAAAAAATGGCGCCCCGGGCCAGACTTTCTGATTAACGTTTTACATTATGTATTACGTCAATATTTGAACTGGCGACCTGATGGTCTCTTTTTCTGTTAGGAAATAACAGCCATCCGCTCTAACCGCTGAGCCACCGGGGCATTTAGTGATAAAACTGGCAATTGATTTATAAATATTTCTTTACATAATAGATTACATAGAGATTTATGGAAATTAGCAAGGGTATAGAAATTATTGGAACCGGACTATTCATACGTAATGAAAGGCTTGTTGTCATCAATGATTTACATATTGGCTATGAGGAGGCGTTACAGCACAAAGGGATTTTAGTGCCGCGATTTCAAACAAAAGAGATGATACGACTGCTTTCTGAGATGATTGAGAAAGTTAGACCGTCGAAAGTGGTGTTGAATGGGGATGTGAAGCATGAGTTTGGGCGGGTGCTGCGAGGAGAGTGGCGGGAAGTTCTTGAAGTGATTGATTTTTTGCAGAAGCAGGGTTTAGAAGTGATTATTGTGCGTGGTAATCATGATCCGATATTACAGCCGATTGTTTCTTTGAGAGGGGTTAAAATTGTTACAGAGTATCGACGAGGAGATATATTAATAGTGCATGGGGATGAATTAGTAGAGAAAGAGAGGTTAGATGGAGTGAGGAGAATTATTATCGGGCATGAGCATCCGGCGATTACGATTCGTGAAGGAGGAAAACGAGAGAAGTATAAGTGTTTTTTGAAAGGGAAGTGGAAGGGTGGAGATGGCAAGGGGATAAGACGAGAAACAGAGATTATTGCGGTGCCTTCGTTTAATCCATTGCTGGAAGGAACAGATGTATTAAAAGAAGAAGTGTTGAGTCCGTTTTTGAAGAAGATTGGCGAATTTGAAGTGTATGTGGTGAGTAAAGGGGAGACGTTTTTGTTTGGAAAAGTAAGGGATGTGGGAAAATAGAAAAAAGAGACTATTTAGCTTCGGGCGTTTTTATTATATTGGTTTTGTTTCTGTTGGTGATAGGCACAGAAAACGATACCGGAAATAGCTTTTTTACGGCAACGAACGCATAAACCAGCTTTACGGTGTTCGGTATAAATACTACGGCGGGTTTTATTCACTCGCCCTTTGTTTTCATGATAGAATTTAAGAAAGCGATTAGGATAGGCTTTTTTAGATGATTTTGATTTTATAGCTTTGGCGGGGGTTGAAGCTGATACAGGCTTAGTGCTTGTTTTTGATTTAAATTTTTCAAATAGTTTTTTGAACATAGGAACAGAATAATTGAGGGATTAATAAATGTTTCTATTTCATTTTTAAGTAGAAACAAGAGTGCATTTAACTAGAAAATGAGTGCGTTTAACTCTATTTTTGACAGGTTGGGCAATAGTATGTACTTCTGCCGTTTTGGGTGAGATTAGCAATAGAGTGGTTTTTTGGACAAAATGGTTTTTGGTAGACGGCTAAGAGGTTTTGGAAGTTGCCTTTGCCATCCAGATGAGCGTAGTTGTTTACGGTTGTGCCGCCGCGAGCGATGGATTGGTGTAAGATTGTGCGGATGGCGTGGTAGAGGGAGGTGAGGGATTTTATAGGGATGTCTTTTATTTTATGCGCGGGATGGATTTTAGCGCGGTATAAAGCTTCTTGGGCGTAGATGTTGCCGATGCCGGCGATGAATGTTTGGTCTAGGAGTTTGGTTTTGATGATGGAGGAAGAGGCCTGTTTTAGGAGAGTGTGGAAGTGTTGTACGGTGAATGATGAATCTAATGGTTCTGGGCCGAGTTTGGAGAGGGCAGATTGGAGTTGGAGGGGGTTGAGGAGTTGGAGGCGTTCAAAGCGGCGAATGGCGTTGAATGTGAGGAAAGAATTATCAGTGAAGTTGAATTGGGCGGCGCGATATTTTTTGTAGAGTTGATTGGTGGTTTGTGAGGAGAGGTAATGGAAATGTCCCGTCATGCGAAGGTGGATTACGATAGTATGATTGTTGTTTAAAGTAAAGAGGATGTATTTTGCACGGCGAGTGATGTTGGTAATGGTTTGGTTTTTGATGGTTTTGAGTTTGGGGTCGACAACTACAGAATCATAGGATTGAATTGAGAGGATGGTTTTGTTGAGAATTTTGGAGTGAAGTTGTTTGACAACGGTTTCGACTTCGGGTAATTCAGGCATGAGAGGGTTTTGTACGTTAAATATATAAAGATTTTTAACTTCTTTACTCAAAATGAAAGAGAAGAGAGAGGAGCGGGTGTTGTATAAAGTACGAAAATCGCGCAAAGCGTTTTTAACTGAATATGTTTGTGGTGGACTGTTGGTGATTAGCGCTGGGGCGTTGTATGGGATGGGGTTTAGTAGTTCTATGTACCTGTTAGGAGTTATTGTTCTTATTGGAATTTTGGCAATTATATCTGCAGAGGTTTCGCGAATGATGGCACGATATATTATTCTCTCAACGAAAATTATTATTACAAAAGGGCTTGTACAACAAACACGACAAAATGTGTATTTTAGACCGTTAGGATTTGCAACAGATATTAATTTGCGTCAAGGACGATGGCAGCGATTGCTAGGCTATGGTACAATTTATTTACGTGGTTCGGATGCAGAGAATGCGTTTGAATTGGCAGATATTGATTATCCTGAGGATATGATGCGAACAATTGAAGAGTTAATTGAGCAGAATAGAGGGGATAGTGATAAAGAGGAGAAGAAGAAAAAGGATTAGGTTGTTTTCAAAGAGTCGTAATAATTCTTTACTGTCCACCAGATGGACATTTTACCGATAAGAGCGTGAAGGTCACCATCTTGGGTTCCTGTGCGGTGTTTTGAATTTTTTGGAATTGAAAATCCTTGAGATTGGGTTTGTTCTGCGGTTAAAGGAAGATAGAGAATGTTATTGCATACTTTTTCAGTCGTGTAATCAACGGTGCAACTTTTACTATTTAAATAATCAATGGAGTAGACAGTTGGTTCTTTTGTTGCTTTATTATTTGCTTGTACGAGAAGATTAATTTGAGGAGGAGGAGAGGTATACGAATCTTCAACGCGTTTTATCGCAAATGTACTTTGCCATTTGTACTCAGCGTCAGAAAATGTAATAACATCTGGTTTGACAATATTAAATGCACCTTTTTCGGCGGCTTTGCCAATTGCAGAGCCACCATTGCTATGACCGATAATGAATATTTTTCCTTTTGGATACATTATGCCATACTTTGTGGATATTTTTTCAATGACTTCTTGGTGAAAGTTAGCGAAATCAGAGTCAGCACCATCCCAGGCAAGAGATTTGCGGTTTTTTATGCGAGGATTTTCGCCATTTGGTTTATCTTCGGGAAATGTTCCTCTCGACCAAGGAAGTTCGGGAAAGACAATTATAAAGTTATATCCTTTATTGGCAAGTGCTTTTGCTTGTGGTAATACGCGTTCGCTCATATCAAGACCGAATCCACCTTGGCCTTGGAAGTAGTAGATTATATCAATTGGTTTGCTTGAGGTTGTCGTGGAAGGAATGAATAGAATAGCATCACGACCGGTGTCGACTCTTAAGAGATTATCATCTTTGCCGTTGTATTGTGATTTCCAAATTTGAGTGTCGCCAGTGATGCCAGGAACTTCGGTTAGGGCATCAGCCCAGGCTTCACTTGCAGTGTATTGTTCCCAGGCTTTGCCGGTTGGTGGAGATGTTGGAGAGGGAGGGGATAGAACTGAAATTGGTGCTGAAGAGCCGCATTCTTCTAAAATCCCATCGCCATTAAAATCACCCTGGTTTCCGTTCCAGTCAAAGTGCATGTAGTCTTTGGCGTCTTTCCAATCGCCACCCCAGCGGAAGTCGTTAGCTTTGAAGATGTTGATCACTTCTTGCGGCATAGTGGGGTTGCAGAGTTTGCTTTGATAATAATATTTACCCCCTGCACCAAGACTACAAAATTCGTTGTCTGCAGGGTTTATATCAAGAGCGAGACCGTAACTGTGTTTACTACGAGCGATCTTGCCAGTTGAGGTTTGGCAGGTTGTTTGATCGACAATTGTTACTTTTGGTGAACGTACACAACGCCAATTTCCGGTTTGAACAGATTTAAAGTATGCTTGAGGGGTGCTTGTTGCCATTATCTTTTGGTTTATTTTTTCAATTAATGGTTTGATTATCTTATTGACTTGAATGGTTTTTCCTTGGAATTGAACTGATGCTAATTTAGTCTCTGCTTCGGCTTTATTTGTAGAGAGAGCAGATTCAAAACATTTACCGGATTCTGGAAATTTGATGTAAAGAGATGTTGAGGGGGATGTACTGGAAGATGAAACCGGAGGAGGAGGGGGAGCGTAGACTTCTTGGAATGTTTTCCAACTGCTGGTATGGGGATCCCAGATTTGTTGGGCATATATTGGATTGATGTACATGCCGATACGTTTAGACCAGACTTCATCGATATTTTTACAGCGTTGGGGGTCGTCGCAGAATGATTGAGGTGGAAATTGTGCGGGGGAGGCACTGCTTTTGCCACTAGCGATAATACCAACGAGAGTGGTTTCTTCGATTTCTACGTCGTCGCCTTCGGTTTTTTCGTATTCTTCTTCAGCGATGACTTGGGAAATGAGAACGAAGAAAAGGATGAAGAGAATAATGAGTCCAATTAGTTTTGAGTTGTGGTGTTTCATTGTTTACATTCGTTTTATGACTAAGTTAAGGTATTCGGCTCGGGTGATTTCACCGTTATGATCTCGATCTAAAGCTTTGTTGGCGTTATATGCATTA
>CAYSCV010000051.1:0-10209 GCA_964429715.1 uncultured Methanosarcinales archaeon | reverse complement strand
TTGAGAATGCAGTGACCCTAGTTGCCAAAGGCAACCTCGGAACGTTAGTGACAGAGTCTCTAAGAGAACATGGAAATCAGAATTTTCCCCACAGTGAAACAAAGATTTCACAAGAAATCAGAAGAATATCTTATTTCTGTGCTGAAATGAAGTGGTTTCTTCATTTCATGCATTGGCGCACAGATAAAGTAGTTTCTTTATCTTGTGCTTTATTGTGTGCTTCATCTTGTGTGTGCAGAAATAGGTATTCTCCTATTTCTTCAGTTTGAGTCGAAAAGATCAATTATTTAAACTTCTCTATAAAACTAAATGTATTATTCAGACATAATCCAAACTTGAATAATAATAGACAGTACTAAATCCCAATCTTTTACACTTTCACATTCAAATAATTCTCATAGAAAACCGACCGAATATCCTTCTTTAAATCCCGCGCAATTACTTGAAAGGCCGTTTGATCCAATCTGCTTTTCTGATATAACGACATCCGCACTTTCGACTCCACTTCTTTTCCAATTTTATCCATCAATTTATTTGGATCATTTCCTCCTCTGCGCAGCTCTCGCTCCAACACTGCATGCTGCTCTTTAAACGCTTCCATAAACGCCCCAAGAAATTCATTCTGATACTTGGACGCCCCAATAAAATTAGACTCATTTCCCCCAATAATAATATTCTTTTTCGACGCTCGATTATACGACTTCAATAAACTAAGCTCAAATTCCGTTAAAAACGATTGTGTTATCATATTATCCCTCTTTTATTATTATATTGTAACACAATCACGCGAATTATATAAAGTTTGTGCGGGTAGAATATGGATATTTAAAAAGGAAGCTTTAATAAATAAGCTTCCTCTCAAAACAAATATATGTGGATAAACAACCTTAATCCCGTACTTCTCCATCTTGGCCCCGTACAAATCCGTTGGTACGGCCTCGTCTACGTTGCCGGCTTCTTCTTTGCTATCTGGTGGCTTCATCACCTCAGCAAACGCGGCGGCATTCAATTAACCTCTGACGACATCTGGGATATGATGTTCTACCTCATGCTTGGCGTCTTAATTGGCTCCAGATTATTCGAAGTCTTCTGGGAACCAACATATTACCTCACAAACCCTCTCAACTTCCTTAAAATCTGGCAAGGCGGCATGAGCTTTCATGGCGGCTTCGTTGGCATCATCACCGCAACATATCTCTATTGCAAAAAGAAACAGCTCAACTTCTGGCAAATCGCCGACGTCATGTCATTTCCCACCATGTTCGCTTTAGCATTTGGCCGCATTGCCAACTTCATCAACGGCGAATTAGTCGGCCGCATCTGGAACGGCTCCTGGTGTGTCATTTTCCCAAACTACGACATAAACTGTCGTCATCCCTCCATTCTCTACGCCGCCGCCCAGCGTTTTCTGCTCGCAGGCTGGCTCTGCTATCTCACGCTTAAAAGAACATTCAAACCCGGCTTCATCTTTTGGAACTTCGTCTTATTTGAAGGCGTTGGCCGTTTCATTATCGACTACTGGCGCGAAGACACCCTCTATTTCAACCAAACCCTCACCATGGGCCAAATTTTCAGCTCTCTCATGATCTTCATCTCCCTCTACATTCTCATAACAAAATACTCTTCCGACCTCAAACACCTCTTCCACCCCTCAACAAAAAAGCAAACCACCTCTAACACTAACATGGAAACTATTATAAAGTAGTTATATTCTCACTTTGGAATGTTTCAGCTCAAAAGTTTTATTGCCTCCTATACTGGTCTCACATTTATCTATCCTGCCGCCTCCGGCACATATAACTTTCTTGTACCCAGTTCATTCAAAGAAGAAATGTGGCGCAGTCGCCCCGGCACTCTCACCATTCTCCCCACTTCTCAAAATCTTATCACTTCCCTGCAAATGGATGATGGTCATTTTTCCGCAATCATTCTTCCACAACTTTCACAAAAAACTCCTCTTGATCTCTCTTCTTGTTACATTGGTGTACACTATATCCCTTACGTAATTAATGTAATTGAAAAAATCGTTCCTAAAGCAAAAAAAGAAGAAATCAAAACCATCACTAAAACCCTTCATCACGTTGAACTTCAATATTTTATTTGTAACAACACATTTTATTCCCTCACTTCTCCATCTCTATCTCCTCAGGTCCTCTCTGAATTTGATCTTCTCTCGCTTTTATTTCAACATGCTCCGCAACTTCCAAATTTCTCCCGCCTATTACAAAAAATATTTCTCTGCAAACCCTCCTCCCCCCTATCTCAAAAGAATTCTCAATTTACCCCCTCAACCGAAAAAAAGTATTTTAACTCACTTCAACTGCTCATGGCTCAAGCCAGCCGCTATGATCTCTTAGACCAAGAACAAGAATTTCTCCTCGCACAAAACCGCGACCACGCAAAAAAAATAATGACTCATTCTCTTGCAAGCCTCATTATCAACCAACGCCATAAAAACCTCCCTCTCGAAAAACTATTGCAAGATCTCTCCGTGGCATTAAAAAATATCCCAAGCAACATTCCCAAAGATGAAACCGAAAAAGAAGACGATCTCTCTCGTTCAAAAGTCAAAGCATGTGTAGATCTCGATCCTAAAAATTTTTATCCCCACGCCAGCGCCCAATCTACCTTACTCGAAAAATTCTTACAAAGTAAAGATGAGAATGCGAGTTATAATGCGTTATCCTCAATGCGTTGGCAGCCCGCGTTTCAAGAAAGTATGTTCCAATCAGTAGCACAATACCATCAAGAAGAAATCCAAAAAATTCAAACACCACCACCCGAAATCTCAACAGAAATAAAACCAGAAAATAAGAGAGAAACTAAACCAGAAAATCAAACAGCTTCACAACCACTCTATCAAACATCTCTCTCAACCTCGCCTCTTTTTCAAACTCAGCTCATGCAAATCTATACCTTGGCCAAAAAACAATATACCAAAACCATCAACCAATTTATCCTTCAAAACATTCGTTTAGCATTTACTACTGCCATCCCTTTCATTCGTCAAGGCATTGCTCCTTCTGATGCCATGTCTCATGGTATATTAGGCGTTCGTAAATCCGCCATAAAATATGAATGGCAGCGCGGATTTAAATTTTCTACCTACGCCAGCTGGTGGATAAAACAAAGTATTGAACGATATAACAATGAAGAAGGCCATAACATCTATGTTCCAATTCACATGATCGATCGCAAAGATGAAGTCATCAAATCCCAAACCGAATTCTGGCACTCCCATCAGCGTGACCCAACCCCGCAAGAACTTGCAACTCTGCTTCAACTTTCTCCAAAACAAATAACTGCCGCACTCAATCTCCCTCTCAATACCCAGTCACTGGATCAAAAAATAGGTGATCCCCATGATCGTGACGCCTCAAGTTTAATCGACTTTATTGATGGCAGCGATACCGAACAATTACGCGGATTTGTCCATATCCCTCAAGAATCATATTCTTTCAGCGAAGAATCAAACCTTGCACTCAAAGTTCGTAAAGCCCTCACTTTCCTTCACCCCCGAGAAGAAGCAGTCTTGCGTTACCGTAACGGCATCGACTGCCAAGAATTAACCTTAGAAGAAGTTGGCAAAATATTCAACCTCACAAGAGAAAGAATACGCCAAATCGAATCAAAAGCCCAAAAAAAGCTTCACCGCAAATTAGAAAAAATGGGCATTAATGGGTATTATTTCTCCTCAAGTACAAAATCCCATACTTGAAACCTGCACACGACTGATATAGCTTTTTCAAAGACATTCTCTCAAGCCCGATTCACACAATTTTTTATTAACAAAAAGCTCTTCTTCAAGAAAGAATAACAACCAATAAAAAACATAAAAAAATAAATTAAATAATTCAAAAACTACCTACAACTTCTTCTTCAACTTCGCCAGCTGAATGTAATCATCTTTCGTACCGCTGCCGCCTTTACATTTCAATTCTAACGCCGCAACATCCCCTTTCACATCCTTCAATCTTTTTTCCACATCTCGTTTACTCATTGTCATAGATATCACCTTGTACCATTTTAATCTTAACTTACAACTTCTAAAATCACTTTAATATTTAAATCCTTTGTGAAAAGTACTGTTGAATTTCTTCTTTTAATAATATATCAATTTTCCCCTCAAGTTCTATATTGCGTATAATTTTTCTTGCTCTTGGTTCCAACCTATCATTCACCCAATATTCGTTCCAGCCTTGCGTTGTCCGAATAAAATTCTTGGCAAAAGCTTCTCCAAACTGTAGACATCCACTTAACACAATATCCAGATACGACTGCACTAAAGGATATTCTTCATTCACAGATTGTGGTTCCTGGGGAGTATATGTCCAGATTTTCCCTTCTCTTGTTGGTCTCTCAAATGCACCAAATCTTTTTATTTTTTCTGATGCAATCTCAATTCTGTTATATCCTCGTTCTCTCCCATCTAATTCATGTAGTTCTTGCTCCAAAACCGGAAAGAGAATGCCAGTGCAATACGCATCTTGACACGGCATCACACCTAACACCGTAAACGTTCTTAATATCGATTGCACATTCCACTCTCGTCGTAGACCTTGCACCCGGACTGGTAACACTTCTCTAACCGCGGGTAATGTACTCAATCTATTTTCATTGTTCATCAAACTTCCATATCCAAAAACGTAATCAACAACCATAACCTTGTCCCAAAAAATTCCCTAACTATAATACCACTTATTCTCCGCTCGCTGTTCGCGATCTTTCACCGAATCCGCTTTATTTATTCGTGGCCGATGCGACTGCAAATCACGGCGCAGCGTAATATTCAACTCTTTCAAAAATAAATTCATGCCTTCTTCCATGCTAAACGGCCCTTGCAACTTTCCATACTGCGCCGGTTTGCCCGTAAACACAATTAATTTATCCGACACATAATCCAAAAATAATAAATCGTGATCAACCACCATAATCGTCAGATCACGCTCAAACGCAATATTCTTAATGATTTTCGATATCAATAAGCGCTGTTCAATGTCAAGATACGCGGAGGGCTCATCTAACAAAAACAACTGCGCATCCTGCGATAAACAATACGCAATCGATACTCGCTGTAATTGCCCGCCTGACAATTCCGATAACTTTTGTTCAAACAACTTCTCTAAATCTAGCGGTTTAATCAATTGGTTCGTATACTTGTCAATTGCTTGGTGTAAAAAATCTGACACTAACATATCTGAACTCGTATCCAAATACTGCGACTTATACGCCACTTTTACTTCCGCACTCAATTCTCCTGAATCCGCGGGTAATACACCTGCCAGCATTTTAATAAACGTCGTCTTGCCAATTCCATTCTCACCTAAAATCCCAATAATCTCATTCTTCTGAATCATCCCTTCATCCGTTTCTAATACAAAATTACCCTGTGTCTTCTTCAAATTCTTCCAATGCAGCAACGGCGTTCTCGTCCCTTTCTTAAAATCTTGTATTTTTTCAAACTTAATTGCATGATCTCGTACCCGCATATTTTCCTCTTTCAAATAGCCATCTAAATACGCATTTATTCCCTCTCGATTCGGTTTGATTCCCGACACAATCCCAAACGCCCCTTCAGATCCATACATAATATTCACATTATCTGTCATGAAATCAAGAATAATCAAATCGTGTTCTACAACAATAGTAGCTGTCTGCGGAGTCGTCAACTCGCGAATAAACTTTGACACATTAATCCGTTGCTTGATATCCAGAAACGACGTTGGCTCATCAAACAAATACAAATTAGAAGACTTTAACGCCGCTGCCGCAATCGCTACGCGTTGTAACTCCCCTCCTGAAATCGCCGTTAACGAATTATCTAAAAAATATGTCAACTGCAATTGCGCCGCAACCTCTAATAATCTATTCCCCCTCTCACTTTTATCTACTCGCTGCAATAACTCCCGCACCGTTCCTGTAAACTGCTTCGGAATTAAATCAACCTGCTGCGGTTTGTACGAAAACGTAATCTTATTCTGATGCAATTGGTCTAAAAATGTATACATCTCCGTCCCTTTAAACGATGCCAAAAACTCCGAAAACTCCATCTGTTTTTCCCAATTCCCTAAATTCGGTTGGATAATATTTGACAGAATCTTAAACGCCGTCGACTTCCCTAACCCATTCTTTCCCACAATCCCCGTCACTTGGCCAAATATTGGCGTCGGCAATGAATATAACTCAAATAAATTTTCTCCAAATCGATGAATCGGCGCTCGGTTTAACGTTTCCGGCAAATTAATAATCTCAATCGCCCCAAACGGACAACGCTTCGGACAAATCCCGCATCCTGTACATAAAAACTCATCAATTCTTGCTTTCGTCGTCACCGGATCCGGCGTAATACACTCTGTTCCCATCCTATTCACAGGGCACAATTTAGCACAAAGATAATTTCCACACTCATTTGGGTGACATTTCTCCCGATGAATAATTGCAATCCGTTTACGAACCATAAAAGACTTTATTTTGAATTGGTTTTATATTCTTTGTGGTAAAAAACAACTCTGCAGAAAATAACCTTTTAGAAAAAGTCTCATTTGCCTTTCTGTACCAGAAGTAATCCATGCTCCTGCCTTGCCCGATGATACAACAGTGCCGTAAACGGATTTTTACTAAAATCATGTTCTTGCTCAGGCATAAGATTCGCCACACTATTGACAAACAGATTTAGATAATCTAAATTAAAAACTGGATCATCCTCTGTAACTAATTCATCATACGCATCAAAATAATTTCCCACGTGCGCTTTCTCTTGGCAATACTTATCAAATGACTTCTTTGTTAACGGCAGCACCATCTTCAGAAATAATTGTCCGCCTTTTGTTGATTCTTCATCAGTGCTTAAAAAACCATGTCGTCGATAAAAATCAATCACTGGTTTCCAGGCATAGGTAATAATCGAATGATCTTCTGGTGTCTGTGATAATAAATTAAACATCAATTGTGTACCTAATCCCGTTTTTCGATATTCATTATCCACAAAAATCATATCTAAATACACACATTTTTTATATGCCCGAGTAGGTTCAATGGCATACCAAATCGCTCCTGCTACTTGTTGGTTATCTTTTCCGACTAACACTTCATTTTCCAACTTGTGATCTTTTTCAGACGGTTTTCGTCCAAATAATTCTCGATAATATAACGTTTCTAATCGTCGCACAAGCTCATCATCTTGCCCAACTTCTTCAATGGTAAACACTTTACGTCCAGTCGCCTTCACTGTCGGTTTCAACAACGCCACACTTGTTTCAAATTCATCTTTATCTATCAATCCCTCTTTAAGTTGGCTTTTCAAACTTCTAATATATACTTCGATCTGTCCTTCTCGTGATAACGCTCTAAAATCAGTCATACCCTTTAAAATGAGACTACATTTATAAATGTTTCCATTTTAATTACTTCAAAGTAGTTATTAAACCAATTTACCTAAAATCCACCACAACAATTATATATTTGTCATTACTAAAGTATAGTTATGGACTATCACCCCCCTGTGCTTATTTATCATCCTGCGTTTATGCAAGACAATCTTCCCGAAGAATCACTCGAACGTGCCGGAAGATTAGAAATATTAATAGAAGAAGTTCCTTTTATCCAACAGTTAATCACTCAAGTAAATGTGAGTGAAGGCGACATTCATGCCCAACGTTCTCATTCTGGTGAATCCTCTCTCTCTTTATTCCATACCCCCAGATATATCGAAGAAATCAAAGAAACCTGTGCCAATTTACGTGAGCATGAATCCACCACAGTAAACGGCACATATCTTACAAAAGAAAGTTATGCAATGGCTTGCTATGCGGTTGGTGCTTCTATTGACGCTGCTAAAAACGCTACCCAAGGCAAAAAATCATTTGCCGTCGTTCGCCCTCCCGGTCATCATGCTCATGCTGATAAAGGGGACGGTTTTTGCCTCTTTAATAATATGGCCATTGCCGTTGAATATCTCCATCGCCAAGGCGAAAAAATCCTCATTCTTGACACCGATTTACATGTTGGTGATGGCACTTTATCCTATGCTGCACAGAATCCTGGCGTGTTTTATTACTCTCTTGGTCAAGAACAACTCTGGCCGTTTGTCGAAGAAGAAAATTCAGAAAATACCCGTTTAGAATTTCTTCCCGAAAGCACAACCGATGAATTATATATTCAGACTCTCGAACAAACTATTCCTCATTTAATTAAACAATTTAAACCAGATATTATCGCCGTCAGCGCCGGCTTTGATACGTTTGCGATGGATTATGTTGATTATCATGATAATTTCAAAGGCGGTTTTTGTCTTTCTCCTAAAGTGTATAAATCTCTCTGGAACATTCTCGATCAATCTTTAATCCCCTATTTTGCGATACTAGAAGGTGGTTATAACCCCATCAGTGTTTGCACTGGCGTCATGACTTTTTTTGACAAAAAGAAATGAAAGCTTTTAATATCTCCTATTAAATACAATCAAAAATGACCAAATGCTCTCTCTGCTCAACTAAAATCCAAGAACTCTTCTTAGAAAAAATCAAAGGCACTATTATTTATAAACCAGGTTCAAGCAAACAATATCCTATCTGCTTTGACTGCCAGAAAAAATCAGGATCTAAAGAAGAAATGATACAGAAATTATAAATTTTAGATTATACTCCTCCCTCTTTCTTTCCCTCTAAAACAAAAGATACTTTTTTAAAAAGAACACCATTTTTGTTCATAAAAAGCGCCCTTGTAGCTCAGTGGTACTTTGCAAACATGAATAATGCATCCAAAGCACTTGAGAGCGTTCGCCTCGTATCCAATCGAGAGTGAGCGGAAGGTCGGGGGTTCAAATCCCCCCAGGGGCTTTTTTTCAATCTAAAATCAAGCAAGAAAAAAGACAGATGTTTTGAGGTAACACATGACAAAAAAAAATATGCCCATCAAAAATAATAAACGTGATGAACCAGAACAACATCCCAAGAAAGAACAAAAGCATCACACAAAACACGAAGCAGAAATAGATATTTCTTCCTCCCACATCGAACTACAAAAACTAAATACCAAGACCAGCCAAACAATCAAAGAAGCGACCCAAGAAGAAGAGCAAAAAGAAGAAACAACAGATTCAAAATATCTTATAATCGCAATTGTCACAATTCTCGGCATTTTAGCATTAATTTTCCTAGGCTTCACCCTCTATGATAAATACGCTGATCATAGCGTGGTAACCATTGACGATCTCCACCAAGAAAATTTAAAAAAAGAACTCGGCGCTGAAAAAGGCTACGTCTACAACGGCTTCAGTTTCGTCAAAGCCGACGGTTTATGGTGGACGCAAGTAAAATTAAATAGTGGCAAAGCCGTCAAAATTCCTCTTCGCTATGGGCCCAAAGAAGTCGAAAACATAACTATCACTGGGAAATTCGATCCCAAAGCCTTCAATCTTGGTCAAGACATGTACGTCTCTCTTGCCGATCCGACAGCCGTAAATAAATATTATAATTTAGCAATGACGGAATTACGTATCAATTTACTTAAAGGGTTAGAACGACCAACCATTGGCGCCTGCACCAAAAATACATCTGAGTGTAAAGATTGGGACATAATCAACTGCAGCACCGCCAAAGGTAAACCAGTTATCGTTTTAGACCTAATCAATGAAAGTACAGGCATTACATTAGCCGGCAGTTGTGTAACCATCGCCGGAGAAGACGCAGACATCCTCAAGGGCGTTGATCGCATGTTATACCAATGGTATGGAGTAATGAACTAACTATATCAGTAAGTAACAAGAAAATAATAAAGAACAAAACAACGCACCAGCGCTTTAATTTTCTTTCATTTTATATTTATGTAGAACTCTCACTGCACTCTCTCCCACAAACTGAGGGGAATCTTTGTCTAAATCAACGCCACTAAAAATTTGTCTTTGATTATATAGCAGACGCAAGATATATCCGAATATGTTTAATGCGTCTGCTTATTAGATAACGCAAACTATTGTTCGATAATTATTTGCGTTATCTATACCTAAACAGTTTAGCCGTCTCAGGGTTTGTCGGATCTTGGAAAGTAAGAATATCCATTCCTTCATTCTTTCTCCAATGATAATAAAACGGTCTTGATCCTTTAATTAATCGGTTCATATAGACAATTCTGTTGATTAGAGTAGACAAAACAGAATTGTCTTATTAGAGAATTATGGTCAAATAATTAGTCTAATTACCAGAATTATCTATA
>CAYSCV010000050.1:0-10371 GCA_964429715.1 uncultured Methanosarcinales archaeon | reverse complement strand
TACTAATAGTAAATGTGTGCATAAACGATTATTTAACACATTTACTATGTCGGTGCAAACTAATGTTACATTCTGTCATTACATTCCGAACTTGCCTTACTGGCAAGAATTGCTTTTTGCAAAGTCCTCTATAGTTGTTTTAATGTTATATTTTTTAGTGATACAATCCAAAATAAACGAGTGATGACAAGCAGAATAATGAAAAGGAAGGTGAGGATGATGGAAAGTGTTTCGAGGTTAGGAATTGTTACAGTGAGGTAGGTTGTGTAGAGCGTAGATGCGAGGATGATGAGGTTTATGGTTAGGGTGGTGAGGATGTAATGAATTTTTTTAAATGTGATAATGGTTTGTTGCATGTATTTTTTCCAAGAGTGTTCATGGATTTGAGCGTAGGTGATGAGAAGAAAGAAGTATACAACACCGCTTGAAGCGATTAGGATTTTTAGTATCAAACCAAATGTTTCGGGAGCGATTGATTGGGTGATGCTGTTAGTGATGATATAATACGCGATGATGAGAAAAGGACTGAAGAGAATGAGGGTTGTAGTGATGAATTTGAGCCAGTGGTGGAGTATATTTTTGAAGAATTGTTTCCATTTAATTTGGTTGTTGTTTGTTTGGTTTATTAATTGGTGAGAGAGTGACCAGAGTAGGCCGTTGCCAATAAGAAATATTATGGGAAGGGAAAGGCTTAGGTAGATTAGATTTTGGATGATTAGATGTAGTTGTGTTGAGAGGGCAAGGGTGTTTTGAAGCTGTTGTTGGCTGTTTTGTGAAATCTTATCTGCTTGTGTAGATTGAGTGATGATTTCTAGGTTAGAAATGATTTTTAGGGCATAATTAAATGTGACTAGGGCAAATAGGGTGAAGATGAATATTTGAAGCAGAAGCAGGATTATGAAAATTTTTTTATGTTTTGTTATGCACTGAAATGTTTCTTTGATGTTTTTAGTAACGAAATTCATAATAACTAGTATTAATAGAGTGGAGTTTAAAGAGTTTTCGATTTAGTGTGAAGTTTTGTTCTTTGGTTGCGGTTACTCTTTTTCTATCTTCATCGTTTACTAAAGTAGTCCCAGTAGCCGTACATTATTCCTCGAGGATTAATGGAGGAGAGGTGCAAGTGGACGGCTCCGGCTGGTGTTTTAAATTCTATGTCTGTTTGCATGCGGCGTTTACTTTCTTCGATTTGTTCTAAAATTTCTTCTTCACTAAATGGGCATTGTTCAAGGCCAAGCAGTTGTTTTACGCTCATCTCAAATTATGCCCTCCGGTCGGTCAAATGAGGTGTAGTCGCTACTTAGGTCTTCTTCATATCCTTTCATAAAACCTTCTTCTTCATAACTTAGTTCATCTTCTTCTAATAGTTTTTCACGTACGTATTTGGCATAGAAATGGTCTTCATATGTTGGTTGTTCCATTTCCACTTTATGCACTATGGGCTCTTTTCTATCTGTTTTCATATTCCCACCCCCCCCGTTTACGCACAAGAGTGTTCTTGCTTGCACGTATTTAGTTACAAAACATTTAAATATATATACTTTGTCCTAATACTATATAGCTAGTATATGCTTATTTGTTATATATTTAGTTGAAATGTGGGTGGTTGAAATATAAATAATAATTAGTGTGGGATAATTATAATAATAAAATATGGGGGGAACGTTATGGAATATCGCAAATTAATTTCATTTGGAAAGAATAGTTATGTCATTTCAGTGCCTAAAGTATGGGTGAAGCAGAATAAGTTGAAAAAAGGGGATTTAGTTTCGTTAGAAGAGAAGGGGAATAATCTGCTGTTGTCGATGCGAGATGATAAAGAACCTGAGGAAAAAATAAAAACAATCCTAGTTGATGGTAAAAGTATACGGCGTTTACAACGGGAAATTATTTCTGCATATATTAAAGATTATAAATCGATTGTGTTGATGGGAAATGAGGTTAAAGATAAAGCGAAGAGTATCCAGCAGACAATCCAGAACTTAATGGCGTTAGAGGTAATGGAGCAGACGTCAAAGAGAATTTTAGCGAGAGATTTTTTAGATATGAATACGATTTCTATTTTTAATTTGCTGCGAAAAGTGGATGTCATCTTACGGGCGATGATCGAGGATTGTGAGAAGATGTTTACTGAGGATAATTATGAGAGTATTGCGATGCGGGATAATGATGTCAATCGATTGGTATTTCTTATTTTTAGGACAGTAGAATTTGGGATGGGGAATGCTTCATTTATGTTAAAAAAGCATAATTTGACGTCACAGCAACTTCTTCATCTGTGGTGGTTTGCATTTAATATGGAGTCAACGGCGGATGAAGTGAAAAGAATTGCACGGTATATGAAACAAGTGAAATTAGATAAGAAGCAGCAAGAGGCTTTTTTAAAATTATTGGCAGGAGCTAAAGAGAAGTATAGTGGTGTGATGAAAGCGTTTTATACACATGATGAGGATTTAGCGCATGCGATGTTGGAATCAAAAGAAGAAGTAATTAAAGCGTGTGAGATATTTTATCAAGAGAATAAGCGAGTGGAAAATTTAGGGGTACTTGTAGAAAGGTTAAAATCTATTATCAGTGGAGTGCATAATTTGGGAAGAGTGGTATATCAATCTGATTTTGTACCGCAATAGATTTTTTCAGGGGAAAGCGTATTTCACTGGGGAGTAATTACTAGTAGAAACGTTTATAAACCAACAGTCTTTTGAACGACGGATATGGTCGGGCAGTTGAAGATTAAGCGTTTAAATGTAGAGCGTTGGAGTACAGCAGATTTAGAACAAAGGTTAGTATTCTCAAAAACATTATCTCGTTCTTCTACTTCAATGGTTCTTTTATCAAAAGATGTTTTAACAGAAAGAGATGTTGTCACAAAGTCATATTCAACTTCAGAATTAGAAAATGTTACAGTGGAGAGGTTGCGTGATCAAAAAGAGTCGGGAGTTTTATCTGGGCCAAGTTATTTTAAAACTGAACAATCTTATTTTGAGAAAGAAAAAGCATTATTAGAAGTTCTGTGTGATTCTCGTATTGTGCCGCCGATTTATGCGGTAGTTCCGGAAACTTTATCGATTATTATGGGGCATGTGGAAGGGGTTTCATTTAGCCAAAAGTTATTGGAAATTGATGGTCTGCTTTTTGATGAAAATATTCTGATTCCTGAGAAAGAAAAAAAACGGGAAAAAGAGGTTAAAAAAAATGCGCTTCGTGAGCGTTTGTTAGACCATTTGGTTGAATTTTATAAGCAGACAGAAGAGTTGAGTGTGAAAGCACGAGCTGGATTGTCTCGTCATGTTCAAACTGAGGTGAGATTATCAAGATATACACTTCCTTCTTGTTCTTATTTAGCGCTGCGTTCTTCTGAAGAAGAAGATATACGGCTTCGTCATTATCTTTTGAAGTTGGTGTATGGGGGGAGTGAAGAGTTTAAGAATAATCATCCGCAGTTTTATGGTGTAGTAAATATACCGCGCGAATCATATAAGCGAAAAGAGAAGTGGAATCAAGCAAAAAAAGAAGTGAAAGCGTATCTAGACACAAAAGAAATAAACTTTAATGAATTTTCACTGCGTTTTCAACAGTTATATGATGATATTTTATTCAGTGAGAAGGATAGTAAAGGAAATTTAAAGTCGTTGTCTATTGCGGAAAAGTTAGGTAGAAGTAAATTGCGTCTCATACATGGTGATTTTGGGCCTCATAATATTCTGTATAGTCCTGGCAAGTTAGGAACAATTCTTGATTTTAATGAATGTCGAATTGCCGCTCCACAAATTGATATTTCTTTAGCACTGTTTAATTTATATAGTAATCCTAAAGAGAGCAGAGTGCCACGATTGATTGAATATTTTTGGAATAATCAGCATGAAGTAAAAAAAGCATACCCTTCGTTTCCTGATTTTTTAGCAGGATGTATTGCGACGCGGGTTTTACAGTCGTTACGTATTGCTTCTTGTAATTTTGATTATGATTCGGCGGATATAGATAGATTTGTTGAGGGGCATCCGGCTTTTGTGGGTTTACAACAAAAAGAACGTGATGTTCGTTTTAAGTATGATCGAATTATTGGGTTAGAGGAGACGATTCCATTTTATACTATCGGGGATGGATATAAACTGCTGGAGGGGGCAGATCCACAACGTCGAGAAAAGTTAGTGTCTTTTTTAGAAATGGCACGAAAGCTGATTTATACTAGTTATATTATGCCACCTCTTGAAAAATATAGGGGTAAAAAAATATAATTATTCTGGTTGTGAATCATGATGGATGAAAATATGATCTTACAGTTGATGTTTGAAGCGGTGTTTGCAGGAGGAGAATGTTTGCGTGCAAGAAATTTGTTGTCGCGGCTTTCTGAAGGAAAATGTAATGAGGAACCAGATGGGGAAGTAGGAAGATTAATTAAATCAGTCTTAGATAAGTCAGGGTATGCTGTTTTTAGTGAGGAAGTTGATAATTCTGCTATGAGAAGCCAGCAGGAGTATTTTTGGTGGGTTGATCCAATTGATGGGACACGAGGCTATTTAGCAGGGGAGAAAGATTATGGGATTTCGGTTGGTTTTGTGGCGCAGGCGAAGTTTCCGGTGCTTGGGGCAGTATATCAATTAGAGTATGATAAGTTATTTTATGCGTTTCATGAGCAAGGGGCGTATGTGAAAGATCTTTTTTCTCATGGTGATCGTCGACTTCGAGTAAATGAGCGTGCTTTGGAAGGATTAGTTGGAATTTTAGGGACACAGTCAACGCAGCAGATGCGATTATTATATTCCCGGCTAGGGTTATCGGAGTGTTATGGCCCTATTGGGAGTTTTACGGCAAAAGTGTTAGCGCTGGTGGAAGGTAGAGGAGATGTATATCTTAAATCAGGCAATAAGTGTAATGAATGGGATAGTTGTGCTGTTGATGTTATTTTGCGTGAAGCGGGCGGGAAAATGACGGATTTAGGGGGTAATAGATTAATTTATAATAAAATAGATCCTAATTTTGATAAAGGGATTTTAGCAAGTAATGGTAGTTGTCATGAGTTGATGTTAGAGCGTTTACAACATGAATTTTGATTAATTGTTAATTTAAAAAGAAAGGTTTTTAAAACAATCTATTCCTATTCTGATTAATTTGGTCTGCCGGGGTAGCAAAGCTTGGCCAACAACCTTTTCAGGTTGATAATAACCTGGGGTTGGCTAGATGCGCAGGACTTAAGTTACCATGAAGAAGACACTTCTGTGTATGCAGAGGAAGATATCCTGTCTCTTAGTGGGTTCGAGGGTTCAAAGAGCAATAATCATTATTTTGGTTATTGAATGAAAGTCCCTTCCCCGGCACTTTTTTATTTTGTTCAAATTGTGAATTAATGATATGAATTTTTAGAGAAAGAATTTTCATTATGGCAGAAATTGAGATGAATTTGTTAAAAATGTGCAGAAAGTATAAAGTGTTATTGATGTGCGGTACACCTAATATATATCATAAAATACGTTTATTTATTATTGTTCAGAAGAGATAGCTCGAAAGGTTTTTAAAACCACTTCGTTTTTGTTCATATATTGCCCCTGTGGCTCAGTGGTGGAGCGCGTCCTTGGTATATTTCGTTGTGAAATATTTGGAACGAAGTGACAATGAGGACGAGGTCGCGAGTTCAATTGCAGTCACTAGCGTTTGGCACTTTCCTTCGCTATGGCTCGGAAAGTCTCGCCAGGGGCTTATTTTTTATATTATCTTTTTCACTTTTAGAATTTAAGAAGAGTGGTAGTTATTCTAATTTCTCGTATTTGGCTTTACACGGCAGGCAGATGATAGCTTCGCGAGATTTGACTAATACCCAGACTTGTTTACATTTCCGACATTTTTGTTTAAATTGGAGTTTGACCATGTTTTCTTTACACTCTATAAAACAGAACTGTAGTTATAAATGTATGTTTGGCATTTATCTTATTATTCTAAAAGAACTTAAAATATAGCAAAAGATATTTAACTGTTGTTTTATTTATAGGGGTGATGATTTCTCAAATTTCAGAGCAGTTACGGCAGAAGTTGAAAGTTTTTTTTCTGGCGGATGATATTATCTTTAATTCTAAAGTTATTCCAATTACCCAAGAGAATTTTAATGGGATTACTAGTGGTGTTGTACGTGTTGTTGGAGTGAAAGAAAAAGTAATTGCGTTTGTAGATGGAGGTCAGGCGGAAATTTTACGGGGGGGAAATCTTTGTTTGAGTTTTATTCGAGTATTTGCACAGGTGATGCGAGGGGAGAGAAAAGTAGGAGTTATGTTGTCTGAATTTTATGTATTGACGACAGCTGTGTATCGAAAAGGGGAGATATGGTATGAGGGGAAAATTTTTCAGGAGAAAGGGGAGAAGTTGGTAAATGAGGATGATTTAGTTGTGTGTTCTACAGATAGTTCGATTCGCAATGGCGCAGAGAGAGCGGCGATTAGTGTGGTAAGTTCGATGGCACGACGATTTGCAGAGTTGAAAGTGGCGTCACAGGTCGATGCGGATTATGTGTTATTGGATGGAACTTTAGCTGGAACGTATCTGAATGAGGAAAAATATTTAGGGATGTTAAAGGGGAAAGTGGGGGCCCTTGCGAAGAGTTGTGCGTTGTTTACTACTTGTGGGAATAATCCGGTTGTATTGCTGCAGAAAATTAGTCCGATTCAAGGGTGTTGGAGTTATTTTGTGGAGGGGAAGAGTTATTTTGTGAAGTTACATCCTAAAGCAAAACATGTGTTTCGGTTTGAGGGAAATATTGAGATGCTGGGTTTACTTATGGCTAATAGTACAGATGCGTTGTTTTTAGGGTATCCGTATGGGTTGATAGTAGCGGATAAGATGGCGAGAGTGAGTAATGTTGAGAAAGATGGGTTGAAGATGAAGCTGTTGTTACGAGAGGAGAATAGGGAGTTTGTTGATTATCTGAATACGGTGAATGCGCATGATATTTTGGATCGATTGGGGTAGTTTTTGAAATAAAATCTGATTATTTTATGTTTTCAGCTAATTTATCTTTGCGAATGAGAATTTCTTTTCCATTATAGGCTAGGTTATGTGATAGGAAAACTATGCGAAAGTTGCTGTGCATAAATTCAATTGGTCTGAGCCAATGGGTGACATTAAAAACATTTTTTTGCATTTTTTCAATGGTTGTGCGAAATGGTTTTATGCTTTTTAGTTTGGTGTTATATCCCGCAGATCTATATGCTTCGTTGACTAATTCAGTGCAAAAAAAGTTTTTTTTGTCTTCTTTAAAGTAGCTTTCATACGGTTTGCCAAGCTGAAGTTTTGCGTATTTGATCACATTTTTGATTATTTTGTGTTTGTGTTTAATAGTTTGAGGAAGGCGAAGAATTGCAAATGAATCATATGTTCTTACGTAGTCTTTAAGTGTACTATATCGTACGCCTTGCTTTGTGTTATCAAGATTAACCATAGAATGGATAATCCTATTTTTTCCTAAATAGAGAGCGGTGTGGGTGAAGGCGCCAGGAACGAGTATATTTCCTGGACTTTTAAAATCACCTACTAAGAAAATGTCTCCTTTTCTTGAAAGAAAATAGATCTTAAAAATATCTTTTGTATTTAGAAAATTCTTACGTTTTTTAAATTTCATATTAAAAATAGAATCTATCTTTTCTTTTAATATTTCAATAAGTACTTTTGTTTTTACAAAGAGCGGTTGATTCGTAGGAGGAAGAGGGATATCTTTTGGGAGTCGTTTCATTTACATAAGTCATTTTTGCATGATATAAAAACTTATTGTTTATGGCGGTTTGATGTAATTTTATCCGGAAACGAAAAGTATTAAAAGAGGGAAGTATTGTTAAAGTATATGATTGAAGTGTTCTATTATGATAGTGGTGTGAAGAAAGGTGATGTTAAAGATTTGAATTCGTTGAAAGAGTTTCCGTTATGGGTTGATGTTACGGGTATAACAAAAAAAGAGGGGGAATTCTTAGGGAAAGAGTTTGATTTGCATTTATTAACACAAGAAGATTTAGTGAGTTCGAATACACGAGTAAAAGTAGAAGAGTTTCCCAATTATCTTTTTTGTGTGTTTTATGGTATTGAAAAAGCGAAAGCCGTGAAATTAGTGGATATTGATTTTATTTTAGGGAATACATTTATTATTACAAATCATACTAAAGAGTTATCTTCATTTGCTTCGCTGAAAAGTTCTGAGGAGAAGTTAGGGCAATTATTTCAAAAAGGACCAGAATTTATTTTCCATCATATATTAGATGAGGAAATTGATTATTATTATCCTATTCTTGAACGAATTGATGATCAAATGGAACAGGTGGAGGAGGAATTGACGAAACGAATCCAAGGTGGGACGTTACGAAAAATTTTAGATATGAAGCGGACGTTGTCAATGGTTCGTAAGACGGCGTTTGCGCATAGGGAAAAAGTTGGTTTTTTAGTGCGTAATGAGTATAAATTTATTTCAAAGAATGCGGTGTTTTATTTTAGGGATGTGTATGATCATGCAATTCGTGTTTCGGATAAAGTTGATAATTCGCGGGAATTAGTATCTAATTCATTTGATTTATATATGTCGGCGATGTCGAATAATACGAATGAGATTATGAAAGTGTTGAGTGTGTTTGCAACGATTGCGTTACCACTTACGGTCATTTCCAGTATTTATGGGACGAATTTTGAAGTCCTGCCGGGGGCGCATAATCCAGCGGGGTTTTGGCTGATGATGAGTTCGATGTTGTTGTTAAGTGTGGGATTTTTGTATTTTTTTAGAAGGAAAGGGTGGTTTTAGGTTGTTTCAGAGGTGTTTTGTTCTTTGGTCAGATTTATTTTTTCAATGTTGTTAGGTTCTTCTGTGAGGTTTAGTTCTTCGATAAAATTTATCTGTTCTGTTGTGTTTTCTTCAGAATCATTCTCTATTCTGTTATTTGTTATTGTTTCTGTTGTACTGTTTTCAATTGGTTCTGTTTTTTGAGTTGTAGGTTGGTTAGTCCATAGATTCCACAAGTAATCAAATTCTTGGAGGTATTGTTTGGCGATGGTTTTGTCTTTGATGATTAGTATATTTTCGTCGTTGTGTTCATTGCCGTTTTTGGTTGGGTTAAATGAGCCGGTGATTATGGTTGTGTTGTCGATGATGAATACTTTGTGATGGAGGTTATGGGGGTTTTTGTCGATTAGGAGAGGGATGCTGTTGTTGTGGAGATTTATGTAGGCGGAATCTTTGTCGATTTGGGTGCGTTCCATGATGCCGCGGATGGTTAGGTTGTCGAGGTTTTTTAGGAGGAGGATGTTGGCGATTTCTTTGTTGGTAAATGAGAATGTCATGAAGTAGATTTCTGTTGTTGATTGTTTGAGTTCTGTTCTTACTTTCTGGGCACAGTCTTCTTCGGGGCAGAAGTAGGTTTGGATTAAAGTGTTTTGGATTTTGATTGAGGGGTTGAGGGTGAGATTGCCTTTTTTGAAGATGCCGTTCCACATTTCTTGAAATTCATCTTCGTAATTTTTGCTGATTTTTTGGGAGTGGATTATTAGAAGGTTGTTATTGTTGAGGTGGGCGTCATTGAATGTGGGGTTCATTGAACCGGTGGTGGTGATGTGATTGTCGATGATGCAGAATTTGTCGTGCATGAGTCCTGATTTGTCATGTTTTACGAATGTACGATTGTATTTTTTGAGGTTGGTGTCGTCGGTGATGATTCTTACTGGGATAGTTTTTGCTTTGTTGTCGAGTATTTCTTTTGTGCTGTTGAGATTTATGTCATAGAGAGCGCAGTCAAGGGAGACTTGGGCGAGGTTGAGGGCAGTGGTGAAAGCTTCTTCGCATGCTTGGTGAGGGCAGAAGTAGATGGAAATGTTGCCTGTGTCTTCGATGTAGGAGGGAATATTTGTTTTTGAAGTGTGTGTGGTGGAAGAAGTTGTTGAGGTGGTCGAGGCGCCGGTGAGGGGAGTTGTAATAGATGATGTTGAGGTACTGAGAAAAATATAAATGATGGTGAGCAGAATAGTTGTGGTTGTTAGGAAAATTTTTTTCTTGTTGTTCATGGTGTGTGTTATAATATTATTATTATTATTTTTTTTATTATTATTTATGTGTTTAATTTTGGTATATTTGGGATTTATCTTTTTTCATTAATTTTTCCCAAGAGGTACGTAGAAGATTAATGAGATGATGAAGTATTAACGCAATACAAATGCCGCTTAGAAATATGTTTAATGAAAGTTGATATGCTGTGAGATATATTAATGATGAGAATAAAATAAAATCGGTTTGATCCAGAAAGAAGATATATTGACCGCGTTTAAAGTTTAATCTTCTTTTAATAATACTGTTGATGTATGTGACGATTATTCCTACAGTGCCAAGGTAAAATGCTTGAAATGGTCTTTTTTGTA
>CAYSCV010000049.1:0-10407 GCA_964429715.1 uncultured Methanosarcinales archaeon | reverse complement strand
TTTATTATTGAATATAAAAATGGACCAGTCGGGACTTTCTATAAATATCAACAAAGATATTCACTTTTGAACCCGAAGTCTCACCGCTGCCAGCGGTGCGCGATACCGGTTTACGCCACTGGCCCATTAATCTACTAAAAAAATATGTTCTTTATAAAACTTAACCCAAACCTTAATATAATTCAACACATCTCCTTGAGAACATGAAAGAGGAGATACGAACCGAATTATTATTCGACCTTCAACAAGCAATCAAAATTCTCGACGTCCGCGAACCAAAAGACATCGAAGAACTCAAAGTTCTCAGCAATCACGCCATTGAAGACGTCGCTCTCCATAAAGATTTAGATATCATCTCCATAACCGTTCTCATTTATTCTATATATAAAATAATCCCTCAAATCGATCCTGTCGATTATCAACGTATCGTCCAAGAACTAAAAGTCGCCAAACAAGCTTTAGAAAAAATAAATCTAAAAAGCTACAACCAATCAATTCGCAGACTATATCACATTATCAACAAAAGCAGTAGCAAAACTAAAGAACATTTGCAAGACGTCATGCAAGCCGCCCGAATCAAAAAGGGAACAACTCTTCTTGAAAAAGGTCTTTCCATTGGCCAAGCCGCCGGATTGATGGGCTTATCCAACTGGGATTTGCAGCAATACGCCGCAAAAACGACAGCATTAGAAATACGTTCAGAAAGTATGCCTGTACTCACTCGGCTGCAAAAAGCATTTACCATATTTGGAGTAAAATAACATGGCCTCAACTTCTCCCCAATCAAAACAAAAAATCCTCTTCTTCGACGCTGGACCAATCATCACTCTTGTCATGTCACGCTTGATTTGGATCCTTCCCGAATTAAAAAAACAAATGAACGGCCGTTTCTACATCACTCCCGCTGTAAAAAAAGAACTTATCGAACGCCCGTTAACCGTCAAACGCTTCGAATTTGAAGCCTTGCAAGTATCTAAACTAATTCGCGATGGCATCATAGAAGTCTATGAAAACGTCCCAAAAAATACCGTCCATGACCTCATCACATTAGCCAACACATCTTTTAGCATCAACGGGAAAAATATGGATATTATCCAAGCTGGTGAAATGGAATCTGTTGCCTGCGCTCTGCAAGAACAAGCCGCAAGCGTCGTCATGGACGAACGAACACTCCGCTTATTCATTGAATCAAGTAAAGAAATGAAAAAATTGTTAGAAATCCGCTTCCAAAAAGAAGTCACCCCTAACACGACAAACATGAACCTTTTCAGCAATTCATTAAAAGACGTCATCATCATTCGTTCCGTCGAACTGCTTGGTGTCGCCTATAAATTAAAACTGCTTGACTCCTATATCCCTCCGCAAAAAGACGGCCGTAACGTCTTGCTTGACGCCATTTTATGGTCTGCAAAATATAACGGCTGTGCCATAACCGGCAACGAAATCGAAGAACTCAAAGAATTCTTATTGAAATGATTGTAATTCTTCTTGTAAACCAACAACATCTTTTTAAATGCCCTCATCTTTTAATAAAAAATGGCAAAAAAATGTATCATCTGCAACGAAGTGGAAGCAGTTTATAAAATCAAAGACACTTCTGATTATTATTGCCAAGACTGCGCCGAAGAAAACTTTGCTGATTTGACAAATCTCATTAAAGTTGAAGAAGAAGCCCAGCGTTTGAAAGAATACGTTGAAAAAAAGCTGAATGATGGACAAGAGGAAGAACCCGAAGAAGACTCCTCAGAATAAAAATAAGCACAAGAAAAATTCTACCATGATCTATAAAGAAATTAAACTAGGAAAATTAAAGACGTCTTCTATAGAATTGAAAGATATCACTAAATCTTGGTTAGCTATCGCGTTAATATTTACGTTTCTTCATCTGGGCATCAGTATCATCTCCGGTTCATCCCTATCTAAAGTTCTCACTCCTTTTTTCTGGCAATATTTTATAATTTCCCTCTTCACCGTCGGCATTGGCTTCCTCCTCCACGAAATGGCTCATAAAGTCGTCGCTCAACACTACGGCTGCCAAGCAGAATTTCGTGCAGATAACCAAATGCTTGGCTTCGCTCTAGCACTCACCATCCTCATGGGCTTCACATTCATCGCTCCGGGCGCCGTCATGATCTCTGGCATGATTACCAGACGAGAAAATGGGGTAATCAGTCTCGCTGGCCCATTAACCAATTATATCTTAGCGTTACTTTTTCTCGGCGGCTCATTTCTTTTTCCTGCAATAGCCTGGATGTTCATGGTAGGATTCATGGTCAACTCCTGGCTTGGTTTATTCAACTTGCTCCCTTTCTTCATCTTTGACGGCAAGAAAATATTTGATTGGAATGTACTTGTGTGGTTAGGGATGGTCGCTGTCGGAATATTTTTTATATTTGGGATGTAGACAGAAGTGTTACTTAAAAGTAATAAAAATGTAGGAACATTTATAAATAAGCTTGTTTTTATCAAGTAAATGACAGATCCTACGCTTTTACAGCAACGCGGCGGTATTGCAACATATCTTGTAGAGCGTGATGGAATACAGTATGTACGTAAAGTCTTAGCTCATTCTTCCACGCTCGTTGATTTAAAAGCATTAGAAACAGAAGCGCAGGTATTGCAAAACCTCGATCACCCATCCATTCCTAAATTTAGCAGTATTACAAGTAATGGAGTTATTGCTCTTGAACGCGAATATTGCGCCGGAAAATCGTTAAGTGACCATCTCAAAGAAGGCAGATTATTTTCCCAAGACGAAGCAAAATATATCGGTGCAGAGGTACTTGATGCGTTAGCATATGCCCATGAAAAAGGCATTATTCATCGCGATATAAAACCGGGAAATATCATTTATGATGAATCCGCAAATAAAGTCTCACTTGTTGATTTTGGCTTTGCGAAACTGTATGCGTTTGGTGGTTCTACCTCCTCTGATGCTGCAGGTACATTTTCTCACACCGCTCCCGAACAATTTTTCAACAAAGTCTATCCCTCAAGTGATATTTTCGGGCTTGGTTCAACGTTGATAGAAATTTTAACCGGCAAAACCCTAGATAATTATTTGCTCAATGATAACTTGGCTGAGGGCTTTGACCTCTCCTCATTACAAATTGAACCCCGTTTTAAAGAACGCTTGCAACGCATGGTTGAGGTCAATCCTAAAAAACGCTATCAATCGGCAAAAGAGTTGAAGGAATTGTTAAAGACGAGAAAAGAAATAATCCCCGCAGGGACAGTCGATTTCGTCTTAGCTTCCCCCGGCACGTCTGTTCCTTCTGCATCATTAACTGAACTCTGCGCCAGAACAATTGAAAAATGGGAAGACAAACAGCAAGGATTTAATGATACTGTTGAACTCGAACAAAATCTGACGCAATTATTACAACGCGCAGGATATGAAATGATGAGAGAAAAGACATATGGTACTCAATTATTTCAATTTCACGTCAAAGGTAAACAACGCTCTATTGATCAATCGATTGAAATTATCATCAAAAATCAGGCAAAGATGGAAATATATGCCTTGCGCTTGAAACGCAAGGATTTGTTTGAGAAACTGTATGAATCTATGGAGATATATTTAGGATTGAGGCAAAATGTGTCTGATGATAAAGGATTTGGCGATGATGCCAATTCCTTCTGGCACGCTGCAAGTGTAAAAACGCCTGAACAATATGCCCAACTTCAAGAATACACACAGAAATCAAAAGAGTACTTTGAAAACGGATTCCCTTCTATATTTTTGTCATTGTTTCCTGGAATTTTCTCTTTTTTCCCAGGTATGATAGCGTATGAGCCGTACTACTTTCATCATAGCTCAGAAACAGTAGGACAGAAGCTTATGAACATGGTATCTGACTCTCCGATTGCCACAACTTTTTGTACGCTTGGAATTTTGGGAACAGTCAGTCTCCTGGCCTATGGTATTGAAAATATTCGCCGCGGGAATGCGCTGGATAAACAATTTCAACGAGAACAACCAAAACTACTCGCCTCCGATCAAATTGAGCAATGGAAACCCTACGAAGGAACTATTCTTATCGGCGTTGATGCAATTAAGTATATTAGTCAAGTAGGAAATGAAGAAGTGTAATTTTTCTATTTCGCACTCAAAATTAAAGAATCAGTAAGTGCAGATACAAAATACACCTCTTCTCCTATCCGTTCTACACCTCACTCGTCTTCCCAAACTTCAATACACCGGCGGCGTATAAATCATCATATAAAACAACTCTCCAGTTCCAATATTTGTCATCCGATGCCTGCTTCGCTCTGAAATAAATAATACCATCCCTGCCGTTAGCGTACACTGTTCCATCCCAATTTCCACTTTTGCTTTCCCTTCGATAACATATAAAATCAAATCACCATGTGGTGCTGCATCTGGAGACGCCTCTGCTCCACTTTTAAGCGTCATCACACTCACATCTGAAAACTGTGTTTTTCGAATACTCTTTGTCATTCCTCTATATTGAATAAGATTGATTGGCTTCATAGACTACAAGAAATAATACCTGCTTTTTAAGTTTTTGCATACTAAAAGAGTAGAATTCAACAGATTTTTATACTCTAAATATATGTCCTATAACATGAATATGAATAAAGATAGTTTGCTGACTGCTATCATCAGCCTAATTTCATTAACAATTATCATCGTATCAGTCAGTTATTTTTTTGTTACAAAAAAATGCTCATTGGCCCAATTCTCATACTCTTTGGAATTGTCTCTCTTCTTCCTCTTGGCGTATTTAAAATACCATTTCAAAGTATAAAAGCAGATATTATATTTGGAATAATAGATAATGGTCTTCTAGCGATTTTCGCTTTGGCTGGAGCCGAATTTTTTGGAATTTTAGGAGCAATAGTTGGCAGTTTGGTTGGAAATGCCGTTACAGATGGATTCGCCGGCATTTTCGAAGGGTACGAATGGCAGAAAATAACTAAAACCAAAATAAAAGATAAAAGAACAGCACTCACAGTAGCAGTTGGTAAACTTGCGGGTTGTTTATTTGGTGCCGGAGTCATATTAACAATTTTCTGGTCAATTTTAAACTTCTAAAAACCCCAACGTTTATATACAAAAATACCCCTACAACTGAAAAAGAGGTTGGTATGGCAATAGATTGGAAAAAAATAGTAGAATTTCTCACCACAGACACCTCTAAAAAATCACCGTCAAAGCCTTCTTCTCAACCGGCATCCGTAAATTCTTCCTCGACAGCCAATCCATCCTCCATCTCCCCCTCTTCGCCTCTCACTTTATCACCTCCCCTCACTTCATCTCCTCCTCTCACTTCATCAAAACCACTGGAACCCGTTGACCTCTCCGCCTCCACGGGCAGTAAAAAAATGGGTTCATTTATGGTGCTCTTTATCCTCGTCAACTCCATTTTTGGCACCTCCTTATTTTATCTCCCAAGCATTGGAGTTCTCGCGTTCGGTCCAGCCTCTATCATCTCTTGGATAGTCTTATTCATCCTCGCCACCATTATCATGCTCTACATGAGCGAACTCATCACCACTTATCCTACTTCGGGAGGAACCTATGAATTCTGTAAACTTGCCTATGGCCGCTTCGGCTCGTTTATGGGTGGCTGGGTGATTTGGTTAGCAGGCAATTTAGGCATGGCTCTCAATGTCCAAGCTGCTGCCGAGTATTTCTTACCCAGCGCCGCAGTAACATCTGTTGCCAGAATTATCTTTGTCGTTCTCTGGATACTTGTGTTAAATGCACTTGCATTCAAAGGCGTCGATGCTGGCGCCACCATGTTAGTTGTTTTTGGAATAATTGCAACCCTCGTCCTCCTGTTCATGACCATCCCCTCATTTATTAGCATCCCTGGATTAATAGAAAGTCGCTTTGAAGTTCCTTTTCAAAAAAGTTTTCTCATCCCTTTCTTCCAACAAGAAGGAATGTGGTCTATTTTAGCCTATTTCGGCCTCTCTTTACTCTACATTACTGAAGCGTTCTTTGGCTATGAAACAATAAGTTACATGGCTAACGAAGTCGCCAAACCTAAACAAATTCCCAAACTCTTATTGATAACCATTATCACTTGTGGCATTCTCACCTCTCTGTATGTATTAAGTTCGCTTGGCACCGTCAGCTATCACGATTACGTCAACGACGCCCGGCCATTTATCGTCCAAGCCAAAAACGTCATGGGAACCATGGGCGCAAAAATAGTTGAATTTGGCATGTACCTGGTCATCATTGGCGCTGCGGCCGGCTGGCCTATTACCGGCTCACGTCTGCTGCAAGCGATGGCTCAAGATAAATTATTTCCTCCCCAGTTTGCTGAGCCGCACAAAAAATTTAAAACACCTTATAAAGCCGTCATCTTTCAATCGATTGCCGTCTTTTTCTTCTGGGGCATGTTACTTTGGGGCTACACACATAAATGGAATAATACATATCTACGTTTATACCTCATTTACGTCGTTTGGGGATTAATCTCTTTAACCCTCATTTTACTCGCCGTTCCCATATTGCGTAAAAAACATCCCGATAAAGAACGCTCATTCAAAGCCCCCCTTCCTTGGCTTGGCCCCATATTTATTATCACCTACATCTGTATGCTTCTTATCAACTGGTATTTTATCGAAGGTACTATCGCCATCGCTACTCTTAGAATTGGTCTCTCTTTCCTCCTCCTCGGTTTACCTTTATACTTCCTCGTTGAAATGACTTATAACCCTAAAGCCATTATCAAAGCAAATGAAAAGTTATCCTACTTTGTATTAGCCGGAGAAAAAATATTCTTCCCCTATTCCATACGTAACACTCTGCTTAAAGACATGGGTGATATCACCGGAAAAAAAATATTTGAATACGGCTGCTCTCTCGGCACATTAACCAACAAGTTAGCCGAGAAAGTCGGTCCGAACGGAAAAATCTACGGTGCCGATATTTCATTACATAAAGTAAAAATCGCCCAAGAAAGAACCAAACACCACGCGCACGTCCAAATCATCCATCATCCTCACTTAGACGATCTCCGTTTAGAACTCCCCGAGAAAGTCGACGGCGTTATTTCCGTTGGCATGCTCTCCTATATGCAAAACCCGCAAAAGATTCTCACCAGTTTAGCCAACCACATCCATCCCGGCGGCGAAATCGTCTTCCTTGATTACGACAAATTTTTCTACTTCATTCCTAACGTCCCTTGGATGAGCAGTGACAAAAATTTAATTGACATGTTCGCCAAAGCCGGCTTTGACGTCCAAATTGAAAGAAAAAACAGCATCTTATGGCAGTATATCATTATTAGCGGAAAGAAGAGAGAATAAAAAAATAAAACCAAACCGTTATATACTCCCCTCCCCTATCTCAACCATGAAAGAAGACATTGAACAGATTAAACAGAGAAATAAACATGTTGAAGCAGACAAAGCTTGGGAAACAAGTAAAACCCGAAGATTAAGTATCGCCGTACTCACTTATGTTGTGATGGTCATTTTTCTGTTCTCCATTAATGCTTCAAATCCATGGTTAAACGCAATCATCCCTACAATTGGGTTCATTTTATCAACGTTAACTCTTTCATTTTTCAAAAAGAGGTGGTTAAAAAGAATCTACTATAAATAGCTCCCTTTTTATAAGACATGCCATTTCAATAACGTAAAATCCATTATCTCATTTTCAAACCCAACTTTTATATACCTCTTTCCCTTCTTTACATAAAAGAGGTAGCCCATGACAAAAATAGATTTAACATCCTATCGCGATGATAAAAAAGACTCCTATTTCTGGCATACAGTATACAACAAACTCACTTCGAACCTCTATCTTGTCATCTTAACCATCGTCATCCTCTTCATCTTCCTCTGGTCATTTGCGTTTGCAAAAATCGAAGGTCTCTCCTACTTTGATGGTATTTACTGGATTTTCACAACTATGACAACCGTCGGTTACGGTGATATTTCTCCAAAATTAATCATGGGAAAAATCATTGCCATGATCACAATGGTAGCTGGTATTAGCGTCTTAGGCTACTTAATGAGTCGTACCATGGACATGGTCGTTGACGCAAATTTAAAAGGGGTGTTCGGATTGAAAAAAGCAAAAACAAAAAAACATGTAATCGTATGTGGCTGGAATAAAGTGAGTGAAACCGCCGTAAGACAACTCAGTGAAGAGCACGAAAATATAATCGTAATTGATAATGAACTCCATCCAGAATTAAAACAAATTCCTGGCGTTCATTTCATCGTCGGCGATCCCAAAAATCCCGAAACATTAGCCAAAGCTAATTTAGACGAAACTAAATTCGTTATCATCGCCATGGAAGACGACTCTGACGTCTTGCTCAGCACTCACATCATTCGTGAACTAAATCCTACAGTTGAAATCGTTGCACGTATCGACCAGCACCGCCATATCAAAATCGCTCAAAAAGCTGGCGCAACTCATATCGTTAGCCCCGCATCCATTGGTGGGAATTTATTGGTTGAAGCTGCCGTCAATCCCAGCGTTGTCAAATGGGTCATGGAAGCAACCTCCTATGAACAAGAAGGCATTGAACTGATGGAATACGACGTCACTTCTTCCTCTTGGTCAAACGGCAAAACTGTTGGTAAACTACGCGATAAATTAGGTCATCGTGCCATCTTATTAAGCGTCAACTCCGACAAAGGCCATGATACTCTGCCTGAAGACAGCTATAAAATCAAAACCGGTGACTCATTAATTCTTGTCATTAATCCGGCGAAGTATAAGACGATTGATTTGTGAAAAATACTGAACAAACATATATTTTTAAATGGGATATATGGTTTGTAGATTTATGTAGCAAATAATGTACAACCTTTTTTAAATCAATACTTTATTCATAGTAATAACTAATATGGTCTTTGATAATTAATGGATATATCATCCTCAATTAGGAGAAAAATAAGATGACAAAAGTAGGTATTGACTACAGAAATTCCGTTGTGGGAATAATCAAGCGAAAAGATGGAAAAGTCTTAATAACTTTCAATAAAAGAATCAATTCTGTAGACAAAAATAATATTGATCAAAATAGCTACAAATTCCCCCAAGGCGGTATTGACTCAAATGAAAAACCAGAACATGCCATCATAAGAGAATTAAAAGAAGAACTCGGTTTTGATTTCAGAAATACACTTATTACCTCTAAATTAAATGATTATATTAGTTATTGGTTCAAAAATACAGACAAACCTGATTTTGAGATAAGACTATTTGCGTTCTTATTTGAATTGGAAGATTTAAATGAAAACTTATTAAAACTAGACCCCTTCGAAGTTTCAGAAATAAAGTGGGTTGACCCAAATGATATTAAACATTTAAACCTCAATATACGGCACGATGCCTACCTAAGTATTTTAAGAAGATTTAAATTAATTTAAGTAACAAATCCTACTTCTTCTGCATCTTCTGCACATTTACCAAATCATGCATAATATCAGACGCAATAAAACAATACCCTTTTTTCTGCTTCAACAACTGATCGCCGATAAACCCATTGATATACGATGCAGCTACCGCACTCTTAAACAAATCCTGTGACTTAGCTAAAAATCCTACTGTCAACCCTGCTAACACATCTCCTGTTCCTGCTTTTGTCATACCTTGGTTACCAGTGCGATTATACGCAATCTTATTTTTAGAAATAATGATATCTGTCGCCCCTTTCACTAACAAAACATTATCGTTTTGCAAGAAATACCGTAAATTACCTTGCAATACTTCCGCTTTCTCTTTAATATTACTCTCTCGCAACTTTGGCAATAAAAACTCTTTATTACTATTAATCAGCATCAACTCTAACTCTTTTTCATTTGGCGTCAGAATTGAATTGCTAAAATCTTTAAACGATAACGACTTTAACGCATCCGCATCAATCACTTTTGGCTTCATACACTTGCGAATAAAATAATGCACAAACTTATCCCCTTTTCTAGTCATACCGCATCCTACCAGCACCGCATCAAATCTCTCTGCCGACTTGACCATTTCTTTCGCATTCTTCACGCTAAACGTCTCTCCTCGCAGCTTCATGGTAATTAAATCTGGAGCATACCTATTCGCTGCCCAAGCTACTTTTTCTGAAGACGCAATCGTAACCGAATCACACCCTGCCCGCAACGCTGATAAACCTGACAAAGTAAGCGCTCCAACATATTCCTCTGAACCCCCAATCACTAACGCATAACCATTTTCTCCTTTATGAGAAGTTTTCTTCCTATCCATCAATTTCTTAACGTAATTCAGATTCATACTCGACACCTCTTTTCTAGGGGGAAGTCTTTTTTTATGCTTTATATATCTTTGTCACAATTACAAAGTAGATAATCGTTTTTTGACTCCTCTTTATAAATGCGATGAAAAAAACATCGTTGGTTTATAAATAGGTTATATTCTTCTTTCCCAAGGAGAGCGTA
>CAYSCV010000048.1:0-10718 GCA_964429715.1 uncultured Methanosarcinales archaeon | reverse complement strand
TTCGTTCGTGACTTGCTTAGCAGCAAGAGCTGCGGGGTACAAGAAATGAAGAAACAAGAAAACAGGAAACTACCTGTTTTCTGTTCAGAAATGCAATAGTTTTTGCATTTCTTGAACTACTTCATTTCTGTACAGAAGGCTCTGCCTTCTTGTATTCGACCCTGCGATTTTTCCAATAAACAATACATGCAAGAACTGAAACAGAATGGCTGAATTTTAAAAATTTGAAAAACCTACTTTAATCGTTCTCCCCTCACATTCACTTATATCAGGATCAACAAACAATTCAAAATGAAGATGTGAAAACAACACAAACCCAGTACGCCCAACATAACCAATAACGTGTCCTTTTCTAACAACATCGCCTTTTTTTACGGTAATTGTATTGGAATCGAAATGTTCATACGCCGTAAACTCATTTGATATATGTTTTATCACAACTCTATTCCCTTTATTCCAATATTGTTTAAAAGGACCACCAACAGTAGAACCATCATCCACGAAAACAACTTTTCCCGCTTCAGCTGCAAGTACAGGTGTACCTCTTTTTTCCATGAAATCAAGAGCGTATTCTAAATTTCCTTTGTGTGTTCCCGCAAAGAATTGCTCAAGATACCATAACCATTTTTTCCACAAAACACGTCTCCTCAAAAAATCTTTAGGAATAGGGCAAATGTATTGAATGCTTTTCTTCACCATAAGAATAATGGAATATCTCTTTTCATTTAAACTTTACCCCGCCTTCCCGCCACAATCTCTATATCCGCAGCTTCATCAGAAGCGAGGATTTGAAATTTATCTTCCCGAGACAATCTCAACCACATCCCGATGTTTCAACAAATGCTCCTTGCCCACCGTTCGTTTCGTTCGCACATCCTTCGCACAAATAAAATTCTTCCCTAAATCCGTATGCAGCTTATACGCAAAATCTAACGCCGTCGAACCAGCCGAAAGCAAAAAACAATCCGGCATACATCGCCCATCTTTATCCTCCAACTTCGCAACGCCGCCAGGGAAAATCGCCATATACCCTAACAACTCAAACACCGCCGTATCTAATACCTGCTGTACACCCGTACTGCCAAACACCTGTAATACATTTGTTTTGATAAACTCTAACGCTTTCAACTGCCGTTCATTCAACTTTTCTTTTCCTAGTGTAGTCAATTCAAACGTATTCGCGCCAGGTAAATATGAAATCAACCCAGCTTTAGCCGCCTCACGTAATGCCAACTCACTATCTGCTGAACAAGCAACAAATAGACACTTTGGAAACTCTTTTCGCAATCGTTCCACATTTCCTCGCCCTGCTGCAAGATCCACTTTATTGCACGCAATAATCATCGGCTTCGTTTTCTTTCGTAACTCTCGTGCAATCTTCATTAAATCATCCGAACTCCACACATTCGGTTTTTCTATATCCAGCTTCAACTTATCTAACACATTCTCAATCATCGGTTCAGAAACCCCTAATCCCGAAAGTTGTTTCGCCAATGCAATATAAATCGGCTGCTTCTCCTGCGCAACCGTTCGTGCAAACTTCTCCCACCCTTTATTCAAAATACCCAGATACCACATATCTAACTCTACTTCCAAAAATTTTACATCTTCAATTGGATCATACGAACCCGCTTCAACCGTCTCCCCTTTCTCATTTGTTGTACCTGCCGCATCAATCACATGCACAAGCACATCCGCCTGCCGTAAATCATCTAGAAACTGATTACCCATCCCTTTTCCTTCATGCGCACCAGGTACAAGTCCTGCCACATCAATCATCTGCACTGGCACAAATCGCATCCCTTGCATACAATACCCCATTCTCGGCATACACTGCTTATTAAATTCTTTATCCGCACAATCAATTTTCACAAACCCAACTCCTGTATTTGGCTTAATCGTTGCAAACGGATAATTTGCAATTTCCGCATCCGCAAGCGTAGCCGCTTTAAAAAAAGTACTCTTTCCCACATTCGGTTTACCAACCACTCCTACTAACATATATAAGCCCCCAACACATTTTATTTATAAAACTACTTCTTAAAAATTAAAATTCCATCACCTATATAAACCCCTCTCAACCCTCTCGTAAATCATGACCTTCGCCTTCGGCCATTTAATTGGCGCCTGGATTCCTGGAAAAATCTACGAAAAAATAAAAAACGTAAAAATTTCCCACTACACCTGGTTCTTCTTAATCTTCGGCGGCATTCTTCCCGACGCCGACTTCATATTAGAATGGACACTACACACTGATACCCACCGCACATTTACTCATAGTATCTTCTTTCTCATCACCGCACCACTCCTAATCTATCTCTTCTTCAAATACCTCAAACCCCACAAAGAAGTAACACAATTTGCTCTAGCTCTCGCCACAGGTATCACCATGCATCTCATCTTAGACATAGCCACATCATACAACGGCATACCTTTATTCTGGCCCAACCTCACCCACTTCTCATTCTATCACATTGGCTTCTTTGACCCAAACACCCCTTCTTTCCTAGAATCCTCCGCAGAAAACTTGCATAAATCCCTGAAACTTGCCATACTTGACATGGGTCTTGGCACCGCTTGGATATTCTATCTATGGTACAAAAAGAAATTAGAATTTTAATCACAAATCAACCATTAACAAAAACATCCCCAAAAACATTTATATACACACTTTCTTTCTCTAACCATATGCCTAAAACAAAAGTAAGTAATACCATCCCTGGCTTTCCCCCATACAAAGTAAAATATAAAGACATCTTCGACTTCAAAGAATTCTATACTGCTCTTCAAGAATGGCTTCTCGAACACGATTGGATGGATACCGAAGACAAAGGCGCAGGTAAAGACCATTGGGAATCATTTTATGGCGAACGTGTCACCCAAGACGGAGCAAAAGAAATCTGGATTCGTTGGCGCATGTTTAAACCCGCCCCGCAAGCCGCATTCCTTAATTACTATCTTGACTTTGATTATCATTGTCTTGGTTTATCAGGAGCAGAAGTCGTCAAAGAAGGCCGTAAAATGAAAGTTCATAAAGGAGAAGTAGAACTCGAAGTAAAAGGCTTGATTGAAGAAGTATACAAAAAGAGATTTGAAGAAGACAGATTCCTCAAAGAAGTCAAAGAACTCTTCGCCAAACGTATCTATCGTAAAACCATCGAACAACGCAAAAAAGAATTTTATCAAGAAGCCTACGAATTACAAAATTATATAAAACAATGGTTCAAGCTCAAACGCTACTTGCCATACGAAGAAGTCAAGAGCTTCTTTCCTTCACAAGCCTGGCCATCTCACTTGAAAGAAGAATAAATTTTTTCAAGTTTGAATATTTTATTTTTTGCCTTTTTTTCAGATTTTCACATCTACAATAAAAACCTTAATAAATAAACAACTTAAAACATAGTATAAAGCCCCGGTAGCACAGTGGTAATGCACCTGACTTGTAATGCCACTCTGGCTGATGTGTTTTCAAAAAGTAAAACAAGCGCATCAAGTCATCAGGAGATCGCGAGAGTCTCAAAAAGACCGCAAATTCAAATCTCGCCCGGGGCTCTTTTTTTCTCCAACATTTTTCTTAAGCCAAAATAACTCTTCTCCACAAGAGAAAAGATTTTATAGTCAAACCACTTCTCACAAAACATCATGACTAAAAAAGAATTAACATTCATGCCCAAATTAACATGCGAATACGAACTAGACGAATTTGACATTCTGCCAAAAGACTATGCCTCATTCTTAAGCGAATGCGCAAAAATATATGTACATCAAGCCTACCCTGATTTAAAAAAAGACGATACGTTTTACCATCCAAACTTCACAATCCTTGGAAAAATAGAATACAGCTATCCTAATAACCAAGCAGTAGAATACCATAACCAAGAGAATCAAACAGAAAATATTCCAACCGGTATTTACAAAACCCCAAGCTATTGGCAAAATCTTGGAATTGCAGATCAACTAGATGTGCATCAAGACGACTTCGACATAAGACTGCAAGAAAGAGTCCAACAGATGAACACCCAATTAGATCTGCGCTTTGCAGACAGAGAAGGAACATTTCCCAGAACCTACCTCAAAGAACTCGACCTCTGCTCAGAAAGTATTAAGATTTCTGCACGCGTAAAATATGATATATTGCCATTACGTTTGTATCTCTCACTCAACGCAGAAGGCGGCACCATACAAGAATGGCGCAAAAAATATCATTGTATCAACACGCCCATCCTCGCAATTACCCTTGACGACCAATGCACCGATTACACAAAATTAGAATCGATGGTTCAAAACATAGAACTTGCGCTCAAAAAGAGGTACCCTTTTGAGAGGAAAAAAACAACCATTGAATACACCGAACGTGACAACGTAGAATTAGCAGAAAAACGCCGTGCACAAACAATAAAAGCAGCATAAATAGTTCTAAAAATAGAACCATCCACAAAAGATAAATAATCAAATATCTCTACACGATTTCATTGTTCTCTGCACATGCGTTAAACTTCCCTTTGGTCGTAAGACAGACACAAATGACGCAGGCAACACCGCAACCTGCGGAAACCCCGCATAAAACTGATCCAGTGTCAAATCAACAAACAATTCCTGTTCCCGATCATAATTCCACGTATGTCCTGCCATACCTAACACATAATACTCCCTCACGTTCGCTGCCAACATCGATAGTTCCGCAACTGTTAGAAGTGAATTATAAAAAACCATTATACTCCCAGCCTCATTCTTTCTTCAACCTGCCCTTGCAAATAATCACCAACTGCACTAATTCCGGAAAATATGTTTCTTGATGCAGAGCCGTCAATCCCGCATTAACACGAAGAAAAGAAACACTCTCCGGCACAATCACAATTTCCGGAAATGATGTATCAAACTGATACAACGTCAAATCAATATACAATTTTCGTTGAGCATCATAATTCCACACATGATGATCTGAACCTCTTTCATTCTTACCATAAAACCCTGCAACTTCCCTAAGACCAAATTCATCTCCGAATACACGTTCAACAATTCTCGACGACTTCCGACAACAAGATTTTGGAAAATCATCTAATTCAACCCCCATTTTTTCAGCTAACCCTTGCAACTCAGAATAATATGGAACATGTTTACCTAACACCCCCGAAACTATCTCCATCTGTTTTGCAAACGCTTTTCGTTCCTCTTCACCTTTAATAGAACGTATACCCAATTCTACAAACGCTCTAACTTCCTCTCCTGCTAACGCCCCATCAAGAGAATCATAGTCCATATTCACACCAACCTCTCCTCAATCCCTTCACATTTCGCACCAACCATAACCTTCCTTCCCAAAGACGCTCGCAATGAATTATACCACTCCTGCAACTTCGCCGGATTTTTCCGTGGTGGTTTGGGAATCTGGTCATGAAAATACCATCGAGACATAGCGCCACTCAAATAAAAACCAATAGATAAATTAGAAAGAGCCAGAAGTAGTGAAGAATCAGTAGTATGATTATTAAAAAAAACTGTTCCAACACCGTAAGCACACATGGAAATTATTAATCCAGAAGGTCGAATTGAATTAAATACAGGAGCAAGAATAATACCTTGTTGTACTTCACGTTGCTCTCTTTTCTTCAATGATTGGCTTACCTTTGGAAAAGCAAAATAATTCAAACCTGCCATCCCTAGATACGTAAGACTAACTACTCCAAAGGGTCCGCTTTGTTCTTTTATACTGTATAAACCGTAATATAAACTAGAAGCAAGCGCCCCTCCTACAACTAAATTATTACACCCCTTCGCCAAATCATACTTATCCAACCCCAAATATTTATCCGCCGCCTGCGTCACTTTCTCATACTGCTTCCAAATCACTTCATCCAATTGCAATAACTTTTGTTCAAGTCCCATTTTATTTCACAACCAATTCATCCAAACTCTTTTTACCAGACGTCAATCGATCAACTCCCAACGCCAACCCCGCACCTGCTGCATACGCCACAAAATCATACGGATCAAACGTACCTTGATATAAATGCAAACCCTGCGCAACTTCAAACGCACAACAACCAACAAACATAAACGCTGCATTTCTCACAGGAGAAAAAGAATCTTGATTAAAGTAATAATCAGTAATTTCTGTTGCCCACTTACCAGAAAAATAACCAATAATTGGCAAAGCCACATCATTAGCATAATCATGTACTATATTTTCCATAACTCCCTGATACTGTTTAGAATAATCACTTCCAATCACTGCCGCACTGATATACAACCATTCCAATACTTTTTGTTTTATATCCATTCTCTACTTCTCCTCTTTCATCTTCCGTGCCAACTTATTCGCAATATGAATCGGCTCCGGCATCTTATGCGGATATTGTATCATCTCCGACACCAATCGTAACGCACTCCCAAGCGAAACCAAATGCCCCGGCGACACATATACCGGTTTCGCAAATTCTCGCGTCACCACTTCAAACCCTCGCACCTCTCCTAACACCAGAACTTTCCCTTCATTCACTTGACCACAATGCAACCGATCCACAACCCCAATCGTCGGCACTCGCAACACAACCCCTAAATGTGAAGCCATCCCCAAACCCCGTGGATGTGCAATCCCTTCCCCTTCCACAAATAAAACATCCGGTTCAATGGACAACTGATTATACGCCTCAATCAACCCTGGCATCTCTCGATACGCGCTAAATCCCGCTTGAAATGGCAGCGGATCATGCAGCAAATAAAACGCTTTATCAACAACTGTAAAAGAAGGCAACTCACACACAACAACACACGCAAGTAAATTTTTTCCCACAACCATACACGTCGCCCCCCCTACCCTCTTAACAGTAGAAAAACCATCTTCCAATTGTACTTTATTCGCTAAACGCTGCTGTTCTCTCTTAAACTCAAAAATATCCATAACGTTCACCTATTTTACAACCTTCCAAAACCACTGTTTATTTATAAACTTTTCTCAAATAACTACTAAAAAGTGATACTCAAATCAAAGATACATTTATAAAATAATATTGACATCTCAATCTCAAGGTGATTTAATGGAAATGCTTAGTTTTTTGGTGGCAATTATTGCAACAATATCCGCCCTCGCAGGGATTCTCGTTCTTGAAAAATTTTTTGGTAACCGCATTCGTGAACTCTTTGAAGATACCCATTACTTAATTATCTTTCTTTTAGTTTCAGGATACATATTATACGCCCTTGGTGAAACTACGTATTATCTCACTAAAACATTTACCATTAAAAACCCAGAAATCGGTATTCAAGATCTGTATTGGTTATTTGGAGGTATTATTCTAACAATTTCATTTTTTAGCATAGCCCATAAATTAAGCAAAAATCAAGATAAGATGAAATTATACTTTCTTTATTTTTTAAGCATCATCTCAATACTATTATTCATCTACTATATGAGTATCCCAACAACATCTTTTTTTGATTACTTTTATCCATTATTAAGCACTTTATCTTTCATATTTGCCGGAAGTATATTCTTATACCTGCACACAAACGAAGAACTCCAAACACCACTCCAAATATGGGCTATAGCCAGTTTTTTCTTTTTAATAGGAGATGTTTTTTTTGGAATTAATCCATTTGGACAAACAGAAGAATTAGCCATAATGATTGCAGACATGGCATACATAGCTGGATATAGTACAAGTTGTTTTGCATTTATTGAATTATATAAACATTTACATTCATTACAATCAAAAGAATAAAAACGACAACTCAAAATGATGCTGCGCGAACAAGATAAACATTTTTTATGGTCACTCTTTGTTGCCATAGGCGTTATTCTCATCTGGCGCGGCATCTGGGAAGGTGTATACCTAATTCCCCACATAAACGCCTGGACTCTTTTATTTCTTGGCTTAACCATGCTTACTCTCTCCGGATTAATATTCAAAGAATTCGACCCTCTAGGCGGCATAGAAAAATCCACGCATAAAATAATTCATTTCATTCATAACCACCCTCATACTGAAAACTTCCAGATAAAATATTATGATAAATTACTAAAAAAAACTCTTCACTTTCAAGCAAAAGAAATTAAACATCTTGAAAAAGATACCATTATCATTACAGATAAGCAAAACAGCGAAATCTTCATCCCTTTTCATCGTGTAACCGAAATCATAGAAAAAGGCAAAGTATATTGGAGATCATAACATGATACCATATGAGAAAATCAAAAAATACAATTGGGCCATCTTCAGTGCTCTTGGCATTGTTTTCTTCTGGGCCGGCATCTGGGATGGTATCGGAGCTTTACCATTTTTAAATCACCCCATTAACAGCCTCATAATAGGAGGAATCATGCTCATCTCATCTGGTTATATATTCAAACAATTTGATCCCCTGGGATCTTTAGAATCATCAATCAAAAAAACCCTTCACGAAGTCCACAACCATCCTCAAAAACATCTTTTTCATATCAAGTACCACGATAAACTTAAAAACAAAGACATTCTTCTAAGAGGTAACCATATAACTAAAATCGAAAACAATTATTTAATCCTAAAGCACCAGCAAGGAAAAGAAATTTTTATTCCCATTCATCGCATCAAAGAAGTATTACACAAAAACAAAACATATTGGAAAAGTTAAGAGATAAGTGAGATATAAATAATCAAAAAATAAAAATAACAAAAGATGAAACACCTCCATTACCCTACATACCTCCGTAAAAAAGGCATCACCCCTTTGATCGCCACTTTTCTTTTAATTTCCTTTGCCGCCGCTGTCGGTGTTACCATCACTAATTTAGGAAGTGCCCAAGCCGATTTACAAGCCCAATGCGCGATTGATATCAACATGAAAATAACCCAGATCGGCGGCCAAGACGAAATCTGCTACGACGCTGCCAAAAAAGACATCTCTTTCACCCTTGAAAACGGCGTCAATATTAAAGTCGAAGGCCTCCTCTTAAATGTTATCGGCAAACAAAAAGCCGAAACCACCGAATTGAACGACGCCAAGATCACCAAAGCCGGCACGTATCTGGGTCACGCCAAATTTGATTCTGCAACTTCTGGAGAGATTCGCCAAGTCAAAATAATTCCTAAAGTAATCTTCGCGGATAACGAACAAATTTGCACTGAGAAAGCGTTAATGATAGAGAATGTCAGAAATTGTTAAGTTCAATTGAATTTAAGTTTCTAGACGGGAATTCTCTCCAACTAAATGGCAATTTCTAAAAATAAATATGAATCACTTAAAGAAAAAAACAATTACCTTGGATTGAAATATTCATTTATAATTCTTACATCTTCTGACGTTAATTTTCTTGTAAATCCATCGACTCTTGAGTCCTTCACTTCTGGTTTTGCGTATGCAAAGCTATCTGTGGTAGGAAACCCTATTGCATCTACATTGCCATCATTATTTAAGTCATAAAGGATAAATTTACTTCTCTTAAGATATTCTACAGTAAAAGGAACATCAGGACTAGGTATCTTAACAATCCCCCAAGCTAGTAATAAAACAAGACCTGTTGATGCTGTATCTTTTAACATTTCTTTTAGATTCATTTCATATTACCTCAACTTTGGTTTTCTAATTCAATTTCATACTTTGTTTGCCATCGGATATGATATGTAGCAGGATATACCACTTGTTTAGGTGGAAGCATAGCTAGTATCTCTTGAAACATTTTGTCATCTCTATACCCAATGGTTCTGGCGAGAATCACATCGATAAGATTATTTTCCAAAAATAGTTGATGAGTTAATATGCCTTCTTTATTCATAAGTTGCTTATATGTACCACAAAACTTATGTACCCCTATAGGACCTAAATAATAAATATTATGATCAATTAATCGTTCTAAATTAGATATAAGGTTGTCATACAATACATCTAAATTAGATATAATGTTAACATACCGCTGCTCATGAATTTGCCAACCATACATTGCAGTAGAATCTCCGAGAATGGAGCTCCTGTCGATTCCTCTTAAAATCTCTAGTGCCCTATCATTTCCAACCGATTCTTTATCTATAAGTTGATCAACACCCGCAAATTTGAAAAATCTTCTTACTTTAACTTCAATTGTTTCATTATCCATTTTTACCGCTCAATTACCATTAGCTAATCCCAGCTCACTCTTAAACTTTAGTTGTCTACAATATAAACAACAACATTTAAATATACATAAAGACCCCATTATATTAATATGTTAGAAAACGAACTTTCAAAATTAGGTTTTACAACATTAGAAATAAAAGTATATTTGAGCTTGGTTAAATTAGGAAGCAGTATTGCAAACAAAATTAGTGTTGACACCAAGCTAAATAGAACTAATGTATATGGTGCATTAACTAAGTTAATGAACAAAGGAGTGGTTTCATACGTTGTTAAAAATAAAGTAAAATGGTTTGAAGTAACATCTCCTTCTTCGGTTATTGTACTCATTAAAGAAAAGGAAGCTGAATTGAATCAAATTGAAAAGAATATTGTTGACGAACTTAAAAAGATTTCTAAGGCCCATCCTGAGACAAAAAAGCCGTTAGAGGCATCTATTTTTATTGGAAAAAAAGGTTTACGGATGATTTTTGAAGAAATTCTTGAAGCAAGAAAACCGATTTCAATTATTGCAGCAAAATCGTTACGCCTAAGATCCTTTTTTGGCCCATATTTTTTACTGTGGAATAAGATGAGGGAACAGTTAGGTATAAAGCAACGATCATTATTCCCAAGAGACATAAAAGATAAGG
>CAYSCV010000047.1:0-10758 GCA_964429715.1 uncultured Methanosarcinales archaeon | reverse complement strand
TGCTAACTAAGATTTACATTCTGTCATTACATTCCGAACTTTCCTTACTGGAAAGAATTGCTTTTTGCAAAGTTCTCTGTAATTAAAATTACGGAAGCTAAAGGATTATTAGTGAGGTACCATAAAAATAAAGCTATTCCTGCCCCTAACAAACTAAGTTTATCTGAGAGAGTTATGTTCTTTTCTCCTTTCCATAATGCTAATACGAAAATCGAGAAACAAATTACGGTTGTAAATGCGCTAACCCATGCTCCATATCCACCTTGATCAGAAATTTGTCCGAAAAAAGAAATTCCTGCTAATGAAGACCACACTAACCAGCTACATGCGTGTGGTTTTGTTTTTCCACGAAAAATATCTTTATAATAAAGAGCATAACCCAATAAACCAATAAAAATAGCGATAGTTACAAAAATTATTTTATATTCAAACATGAGTATTGAAAATCAGCGGTATTAATAAATTTTATCTGGTAGAAGGCTAATATGAAACCCTCCCGTTCGCGCCCGTCATTTGCTTGTAATTAATATTAGATATGATGGGAACTTAATTTTTTCTGACGAAGTACACAGCGCTCACTGGCGATATTCGCGAGGGTTTCATATTAGCCCTGGTAGAAAGAAAATGTTGCGGTTACTTGATTTCTTTTTTCTTTCAATTATATTTTTGTTCGAAATAAGAATGTAATGTAGGGGAATGGCCGTGCTGCAGAAGTTCTGAGGTGATGGTGCGAAATTGGTTGAGGCAGGGAAATGGTTTAGGGTATAATCCAAGGCCGCCGTGTTGTTGAACGGTTAGGTGGAGGTCATAGAAGTCTGCGGTTGCACTAATCATTAGGCGAGGGATGGTTATGGTGTCTGTGATGGAGGCGAGTAGTTCTAAACCAGTGAGATGAGGCATGTTGTTATCAGTAATTATAAGGTCATAGTCTTGAGATTGGGCAAGGAGTTGTTGGGCTGTTCTGCCGTTGCCGAGAATAGTAAGTTCGGCAAGGGGTTCTAACAGTCTTTTGTAGATTTGTTGGATGCTTTGGTCATCTTCGGCGATGAGGATTTTATAGGCAGGGGTTGGTTTATTCATGGCGTTTATTTGATTTTGATATTTAAATTAGTATATGTTGTATATGCTTTTTACAAGGAAGAGTTAATTTGAATGAAGGGGTTTATAAGTCTTTTGGTTGTTTTCTCTTTATTAAGTGGTAAATCTGTTACTTATTTTAGGCGAAAAGTTTAAAAAGAAGAAGCGTTTTTTAGGTTATATTGGAAGTTAAGTAAAATAAGAGGATAGGTGAAAATTCTTTAGTGAATCTATTCAAAATGGAGTTGTGATGGTAATGGATGAACGATTAAAAACAGGGACGACAACGGTTGGAATTGTGTGTAAAGATGGAATTGTGATTGCTGCTGATAAACGAGCAACAGCAGGAACGATGATTGTGGATAAGCGGGCAGAGAAAGTCCATGTGTTAACTGATGAAGTAGCGGTTACTATTGCAGGTATGGTTTCGGATGCACAGCTTCTTATCAAATTAGGACGAGCAGAATTGAAGTTGAAAGAAGTGCGAACGCATAAGAAGCCGTCAGCGAAAGAAGCAGCAAATTTATTAGGTGGATTATTATATTCAAATATCAGGCAGATGAGCATGATGCCAGGTGTAGTGCATTTTTTAATGGGAGCACGAGATGGAACGGGTACATATTTATACGATTTGTTTCCAGATGGAAGTGTCACAAATATTCGGGATTTTGTGTCTTCCGGTTCAGGTTCAGTGTTTGCGTTAGGTGTATTAGAAACGCAATATAAAGAAGGGATGACGACAGCTGATGGCGTGAAACTTGTTGTTCGGGCGATTAATACAGCATTGCAACGAGATAGTGCATCGGGTAATGGGGTAGATGTAGTTGTTATAAGTGAGAAAGAAATTAAACGCGTGTTGTCGAAAGACGTGGAAGTGAGTTTACTGTAAGTTGAGCGTGTTTTGTATTCATTTTATTTTTATCTTTTAGATAAATGCAGCAAAAAGAGTTTTTGGTTAGGTTGTGTTATAATAAAATAAATATTTCGGGAAAATAAATTATAGAATAAATAGATTAGAGGTTTTTGTAAGCAATGGCAGATATTCAGAAAGAAATTTTAAAAGTACTCCCTGCAGATAAGATATCTGATATTGCATTTGAGGGAGCAAATATTGTAGTATATACCAAAAATAAAGAGTATTTTTTTGATAATCAAGGGACAATTCGAGCGGCAGTACAGCAGTTTAAAAAGCGAATAGAATTGCGGCCGGATCCATCGATGTGTATGGATGCGGAGAAAGCTGAAAAAGAAATCGAAAAAATGATTCCTGCGGAAGCGGGGGCAAATCAGTTTATTTTTGATCCACCGCGATCACAATTAATTATTCATGCGGAAAAGCCGGGATTAGTTATCGGCAAGCAAGGGGAAATTTTGAAAGAGATTTCGGCAAAAACAATGTGGGTGCCGATTGTGAAGCGGATTCCGCCCATTCGATCAAAGTTAATTGAAAGTATTCGTTCAGTTTTATATGAAAATGCGGATTATCGTAAGAAGTTTTTAGATAAAACTGGTCATCGGATTTATGATGGTTGGCTGCGAGAGAAAAAACATGAATGGGTACGGATATCATTTTTAGGTGCGGCACGACAAGTTGGACGAACGTGTTTTTTATTACAGACGCCAGAGTCGAGAATTATTATTGATTGTGGGATTGATCCTTCAGAGGAAGGAACGGAGAGTTATCCGTATCTTGATGCACCGGAATTTAACATTAGTGAAATCGATGCAGTTGTGGTTACGCATTCACATTTAGATCATACAGGGTTAATTCCGTATCTGTTTAAGTTTGGTTATTCTGGACCGGTATATTGTACGGCACCAACACGAGATGTTATGGCGTTATTGCAATTAGATATGATGAAGATTCAACGCAATGAAGGGAAAGATCCGATTTATAGTACGGAAGATATTCGTAAGATGGTGTTACATACAATTTGTTTAGATTATGAGGAAGTTACTGATATTACACCAGATGTACGGCTGACGTTGTATAATGCGGGGCACGTGATTGGAAGTGCGATTGTGCATTTTAATATTGGAAATGGATTACATAATTTTGCGTATACGGGAGATTTGAAGTATGCGCGAACGAATTTACTTGAGCCAGGAAATACACAGTTTGCACGATTAGAAACGTTAATGATTGAGTCAACGTATGGCGGGAAAGAGAATAACATGGCGGAGAACGAAGCTGATGAGTATATGATTAAAGTGATTAAAGAGACGTTTGAGCGCGGCGGTAAAGTGTTAATGCCAGTATTAGGTTCAGGACGAGCGCAAGAAGTTATGGCGATTATAGAACGGCTGATTCGTGAGGAGAAAGTGCCTACAGTACCAGTATTTGTGGATGGGATGTTATGGGATATTACAGCGATTCACACAGCGTATCCGGAATTTTTGAATCGAAATGTACGTCAATCGTTTTATGGCACAGAAGGAAATCCGTTTTTATCACCCATTTTTAAACAAGTAGGGTCAAATAAAGAGCGCCAGAAAATTATTTTAGAAGAAGGTCCGTGTCTGATACTGGCTACATCGGGAATGTTACAAGGTGGACCATCGGTTGAGTATTTGAAAGGATTAGCGGAGGGAAGTAAGCATTCACTTGTATTTAGTTGTTATCAGCCGCCGGGGTCGTTAGGGCATAGGATAAGAGAAGGAGAGAAGGAGATTATGATGAGTGATATGGGCAAGCAGCAAATGTTGAAAATTAATTTAAATGTACATCGGGTTGAAATTACAAATCATTCTGATCGACGGCAGTTGATGAATTTTATCAAGCGATGTAATCCGCAGCCGCGCAAAGTGATTGTGGTGCATGGGGAGAGTTCGCGTTGTTTAGATTTTGCGTCGTCAATTCACAAGCAGTTTCATATTGAGACGGTGGCGCCGAAGAATTTGGATGTGATTAGGATACGGTAAGGGGAAACAGATGGACAGAGAGCATCTACGCTTATGGAAGTCGGTACGAGTGAATGAGTATGAAGGATTGGAAGAGCGGATTAGAAAGACAGTTGATAAAGGAAAACAAGATTTTGCAGCGGCAAGGCAATACGAAAATACACAGATTCGTCCGTTATTTGAAAGGATGGAGTTAGATTATTTTGGCGGTGAAGGGATTATTCCTTCTCGCAAAATTGTCAAAGAAGAATATATATCAATATTTGAAGGAATGGCGGTATATGATTATTTTAGTTCGCAGTTGCTTTCTGATGCTACATTTTCGTCATCTTTGATGCAACATGTGTTTGTGGTGACGCCGGAATTTTCAAAAGATGAGGATTATAAGTTGTATGCTGCGAAGGAGTTACAAAAAGGATATACAAAAATAAGAGAGATGTATGGTGCAATTCCGATGTTTATACCGGACGTGTTTATTTCTGGTCCTAGGGTAGGGATTTTTTCGCCGCGATGAATTTTTTTTGTTTGGATGTAGGTGTAAAAATTAAGCAAATTTTGTGCTTTTGTAGTTCTAATTTAAGCTTAAATCACTCATTTTAATGCAATTTTTAACTGTTTTTCGGTGAATATGTAGGTGTAAAAATGGGGTCTATTTTTTGATTAGATATTTATTTAAACTATGGTCTCTTTTTGTTTATATGATTATTCGTGCGGCAACAAGAGATGATTTTGAAGAGTTGTATTCATTAGGTTCTGCGATTAAAGAATTTAAGGTGAGTGTGGATGAGTCGTTCATGGATAAAGATGAGTTTTTGCTGCGGATAACAAACGATGAGGATATTTTTCTGGTGGCGGACATGGGCCGAAAGATTGTGGGGTTTGCTTTGTTTGGGTTGAGTGATAAAGATAGGCCGTTGAAGCATCGATATGCATGTTTAGTGTATCTGGTGGTGGAAGTTGATTATCGGAGAAAAGGAATTGCGGGGAAATTATATGAGGAAGGAGTTCGATTGTTGCGGGAACGAGGGATTGGCTATATTTATAGTTGGGCGAATGTGCAAAGTGATGGGTCAATGATTACGTTTTTGAAGAAGAGAGGATATGAGAAAGGGCAGCAATATGTGTGGATGGAGAAGAAGTTGTAGGTAAAAAAAAGCGCCAACGCTCGGACTTTCTCACTGGCGTTCGAAGCATTGTCGCTTTGAGCACCAACATTTGAACCGAGAATCCACAAGGGACAGGTTAACTCGAGTAGGTATTCAAGACCTGCGCAATACCGAGTTATGCGACGTTGGCAATTAATCTATTGTTTCTTAGGTGTTTTATAAATATTTAGGTGGCTTTGTGAGTTAGTAACGTAGTTCAAAGAAATGGATTTTTCACAATAAGATTATGGTGTCGTTTAAAATCATCGCTATTTTCAGTATAAATATGGGTGATGTTATGTTGATGCATTGTCGCAACTAAAAGGCAGTCCCAGAAGTGATGATTTGTTTCTTTATGGAGAATAATGGCTTGTTGTACTGTCTTTTCATCATATCGCAATATTTTCCACTGATGAAATGTGATGAGATCTTGAATTATTTGTTCAGTTTGTTCTTTAGAAAGTGGCGAGGGTACTTTTTTGGTGATGACAATAAAAAATTCAGCAAGATTTTGCATTGAAAGAGCATAGACTACTTTTCTTTGCCAACAAAGAGAAAGTAATTCTATCGCTTTTTGATGTTTGGTGGCATCAGTATTGTTGTAAGCGTGAACTAAAATATTAGTGTCAATGAGGCAGATTGGTTTAGAGGGAGCGATCATATAATTCTTCTCTTTTAAATTTATATTTTCCTAAATTAAACTGCTGTTTCATAAAAGCAAGCTGGCGCGAAACTATATCTTGTTGTTGTTTTTGATCAATCCATTGTTGAAGAGCTTCTTGGACGGCACTACCTAATTGGCCTTTGCCAATCCCTTTTTCTTTTTTTACAACTTCACGAAATTGCTGTTCGATACCATTATTGATATTAATCGTTATTGTTCCCATTTATAGATTTAGATTATCTAACTATTTAAATGTTTTGTTTTTGTATTTTTATCTGATTGCGGAAGTATTTTAAACATACTTTGTTTCTTTTTTGGTTATGTCGTTGATTCATGATGTTTTATCTCAAATAGGACAAGTTGCGTTAGGTCTTATTTCGTCGTTTGGGTATGCCGGAATATTTATCTTGATGATGTTTGAGAGTATGATTGTGCCGATACCTTCTGAATTAGTGATGCCTTTTGCTGGTTTTTTGATTGTAGGGGGACGATTTACGTTTCTTGGGGTAATTATTGCCAGTTCGCTTGGAAGTATTGTAGGCTCGTTGATTTCGTATTATATTGGGTATTATGGTGGGAATAAATTTGTGTTGAAGTTTGGAAAATATTTATTGTTAGATGAAGATGATTTGAAGAAGACGGAGCAATGGTTTGCGTCGAAAGGTGAGAAGACGGTGTTGATTAGTCGATTTATTCCAGTGGTTAGGCATTTGATTTCGATTCCGGCGGGAATTGGAAAGATGGATTTGAAGAAGTTTTGTATTTATACTTTAATTGGAGCGACGATTTGGAATGGGATTTTAGCTTATTTTGGATACAAATTAGGGGAGCATTGGCAATCTGTTAGGGAGTATTCTGAACCGTTATCGATGGTTATGGCGGTTGTGATTGTGGTTGTAGGTGGGTATTTCATTTATCGGCATGTGAAACATAAAACTAAGAAGAAATAATAAAATTTTGTAAGCTTATATCTTCTTATAAAAAAATTAAAAATAATGGATTATTTCACTGATTTTGCGGTGCTACGTGAACAGTACGGACAATTGCCTTGCCAGGCTTCTTTACGGAAAAAAGCGTAGTGGCAATGGGTACATTTAAATTTTTTATAGCCTGCAGGAATATTTTCTATCTCTTTATGTTGATCTACGGTATTTTTCAATCCGGATTTTGAAGTTAGGGTTGTTTTTTGAGCAAGCTTAATCGTTGGTTGCGGGATAAATTGGGGTTTTGGTTCAGGTTTACGTTTAGGGGTGGCATGGTTGTCTTTGATAATCATGACTTTGCTGCCGGGAAAAGCTAGGCAGTTAGAGCAGACAAGAGCGTTTTTTGTCGGGTCGATTTTGAGTTCACTTGCGTTAAATTCTAAATTACAGTTATTACATTGCATTACTAAGCGATTAAAGTCTTCGTCCATGGTTTGTTACCTCATTTTTTTTTAGTGGAATTTTCATTTTTTGATTTTATGTTTTAATTGGAGTTTAGGTCATCTTGGTAGTTTTGTTTTTTTGATGGTATTTAGTTTATTTTTCACTTTTTGATGCATTGCTGAGCTGATTTCTTTTGTCTTATAAAAAGCTTTTTGTGTTCTATCCTTTACTTTATCGTGATAGAATTGGTAGGATATATATTTTTGAACAGTAGATGCGTATTCTGTACCGACCCAAATGATGCCGATGATGAGCAGAGGCCAGGTGAGAAAGTAGATAATTAAAGAAATCCAACGCAGAGAGATGTCGTTAAAGTACCAGAAAAAGATGAATGTGGTTATTTTACCGATAATTAAGCTGGCGGCAATAAAGAGTATCCCAAGATAGAATTTTGTGGAAAATTTGTAGGGAAACATAATATGTAGTTGCTGCTATCGATATAATCCGTTTTATAGGAGTTCACGAATTGAGACGTCTCCACGACCGACCATATCACTTTTACTGCAATATGGGCATAAAGGATCACGGGATTTGAATTTATATTTACAGCGAGCACAGAATAAGTCAAGTTTAACGTTATGTTCTTTGGTGATGACTAAACTGGAGTTTTTAGTTTTACGGTAGCATTCAAAACATTCAAATTTGCGTACACCACCAATAGAAACAGCACGAGCTTGCATTTTATCGACTTTCTCTTCACAGGCAGCACATTCTACTTTTGTTCCAGAGTCTATCATAAGATGGTTAAAGATGAGGTAGTATAAAAAGGCTTGTTACCCCTTAGGTTCAATAAAAATGCTTTTTTAGGCAAAGATTAATATATCTTACTGAGGATATTTAAAGATATGGCTAGGATTATCTCAACAGTTTTGGAAAGAATACGCCCAAGTGCGGTGGAACGGAAAAAATGGAGAGCGGTAGTAGAGGATTTTTTGTTGAAGTTGAATCAAAAGTTGATTGGGGCGAGAGCAATTCTAGGAGGGAGTGGAGCGAAAGATACGTGGCTTGCGGGAAATGCAGATATTGATATTTTTGTACAGTATGATGCTACCTTTCGTATTCGTTCTGGGGAATTAGCGGATTTGCTTGAACAAGTGTTGGCGAAGGTGTTTATGGGGTGCAAGAAAGAACGTGTGCATGGGAGTAGAGATTATTTTCGGTTTCAGTATGAGGGTTTATCTTTTGAAGTAGTGCCGATTTTGAAGATTACGAAAGCGGATGAGGCAGTGAATATTACGGATGTGTCGCCGTTGCATACGAAATGGGTGAATGGATGCGGGAAGGGGTTGAAAGATGAAATTCGGTTGGCAAAGCAGTTTTGTAAAGCACAAAGAGTATATGGTGCGGAGTCGTATATTAATGGGTTTAGCGGGTATGTATTAGAGATTTTAGTTATTTATTATGGCGGGTTTGAAAAGTTGTTGAAAGCGTCAGCGAAATGGAAAATTAAAGAGGTAATTGATATTGAGAAGTATTACAAAGGGAAAAATGTGTTGTTTGAATTGAATAAGTCAAAATTGCAGTCGGCGTTGATTGTGATTGATCCAGTAGATAAAGTACGAAATGCGAGTGCGGCGTTGTCAGTTGAGAAAATGAAGTTGTTTCAACAGAGGGCAGGTGAGTATTTGTTAAAGCAGTCAGAGATTTTTTTTGTGGTGCAGAAAGTTACGGTTGAAAGGTTGCAGAAAGAAGCGGTTTTGCAGAAGTTAGCGTTGGTGTATATTGAATGTGGGGCGCAAGAAGGGAAGGAGGATGTGATTGGTACTAAATTATTGAAAGTGTTTGAGTTTTTGCGTGAGGAGTTGCAAAAGTTTGGGGTTGTGAAGAGTGGCTGGGAGTGGAGACAGAATGAGAAAGGAATGTTTTATTTTTTTGTGAAGCGACGAGAGTTGGATGCGGAGGAGATAGTGAAAGGACCACCGTTACGGTTGACTGCATTTGTTACGGCGTTTAAGAAAAAACACATTGTTTGGTTTGAAAAAGAAAATGTAATTTATGCACGAGAAAAAGTTGTGCATGGGCAATTGGAAGATGCGGTTAGTTTTTTATTGAAGAAGAAATATGTTGAAGAACGAGTGGAGAAGATTGTTAGTGTGAAAGTGATTTAATTTATCTTTTAAGGGCGTGTTATTCGTTAAATTTCACTTTTACTTTTCTGTTTTTTGCGGCGTTGATAGCGTTGGATCATTGATTTACCTTTGATGCCAAGACGGAGAAGACGGGCGACGATGCGGATGCCGCGGGTGAATTTACTGAATTTACCGAGACGTTCAACTTTGGATGCGACTTTACCGACTTCAACGGTTTCGTGAAGAACAGCTTGGCCGACAGCGACTTGTTCGACTCGAAATAAAAGGTAGAGGCTATCTATGGCGCGGAACATGAGGGCGAAGGGAAAAATTGCTAAGAGGTCAAGCCAGTAATGTTTGAAAAAGATGTGCATACTTTTTACTTTACGGGCGATGAAAATTAAGTCTATAACAAACACAGCAATGACGAAGTAGTCAAGAGTATGGACAATAGTGAGGATGGCAGGGTCTTCAATGTGTAAAAAGAGTTCAAAGATGATGATGGCAAAGAGAAGAATTAAAGCAGGAGTGATTAATTTTGCGTTGTACTGTTCGATTTTTTCGAGAAATTTAGTGTAGGATGATTCTTTTTCTATCTTTTTTTCATCCCTCTTCTTTTTCATTAGGCAAATGATTTTTTTGAGGTATATAAATGTTGTTTTTTGATTTGTTGAATGAATTTTTGTTGTGTGAAAAATGAATCCATTTTTTGTAGAAAAGAGTATTTTAGTGGTTATTTTTAACTGTTTTATAACAGTTGGAGAATCCAAAACTATATAAACCACTTCTGCTCTTTTTTGGTTTAATGGCAATGGGTCAATTAGGTCAGGGCGTAAAAGCGCAGTGTAAAGTGTGTAATGGATATTCACCTGCAGATCAGTTTAAGTTACACTTTCAATTAAAGCAGATGGTGTGTCCAGGATGTTATACGGGGAAGACGTCGTTTAAAGGGTTGAAGAATGAGGAAGTGAAAAAAGAGCCGGAACAGCCGCCAAAGCCAGCCGGATGGGATAAAGAAGATGATTATCTTGATAAAGTGTCACGGATGCGAAAAGAGCAGTCACAGAGTTATTTTACGCGGATTTCTGGTTCTGAGCAAGTAAAGTGTAATTGTCCGAGTTGTAAGTATGTATATAAGTATGATCCGTTTAAGCGGATGCCAGCGGCATGTCCGTATTGTAATGGGCCGGTACCACGATATAGAGCAAGTGATGTGATGTGATGTGAAGTTGTTCTTTTTTTTGAGAATAATATAGTTTTATATAGTGGTTTTATTTACTTCTTTTGATGTTTAAAAAAGTGTTGATTGAAGTTGTGTTCTGGTTGCATCTGCCGATTGTGCTGTTGTGGTTTGGGTTGTTTTTAGTGCCACAGTCAATTTGGTATGGGGTTATATCTTTTCATTTTTGGTATATTGTTACGATTTTAGTTGTGCAGCTATTATGGGGGTTGACGTTTTGGTCTGTGATTCATAG
>CAYSCV010000046.1:7756-11443 GCA_964429715.1 uncultured Methanosarcinales archaeon | reverse complement strand
AAGGAGCTACATCAAAGACAGCTACTGCTAAAGGAGATTTAATGGCAGTAACAGTTGTTGATGCAACAAAGCTTGATTCCGAAGTAGCTGATGTGAAAGCGCAAAACTTAATTGTTGTTGGTGGACCATGTGTTAACAGTGTTGCAGCTGAATTACTTGGAAACCCAACTAATTGTGCAGAAGGCTTTACGGCTGGAAAAGCACGAATTAAGTTAGTTGAGAACGCTGGTAAAGTTGCGATGTTAGTTGCGGGTTACAGCGGCGCGGACACAAGATTAGCTGGTAAAGTGCTTGCTCATAAAGGAGATATGTTGAGTGGTATGGAAGTAGAAGTTGAAGGAACAACCTACAACGATGCTACCATCAGCGCACCTTCAAAAGTTATGGCAGCTCCAGCGAAAGCAGCAGCTCCGGTAGTTAAACAATAAGGCGATTCGCCTTTCTTTTTTTCTTATTTTTTTTAATATTTTTTTCTTGGATATTCTATAGAGGAAATAAATGTAAAATATGTTTTTCTTTGTGTTAGAATTTTGGTTAAAAAAATTCAAACTTTTCTATATGTTTCTAAAAATTCGGTTGCAGTTATAATCTTTATTTGTACAAATTCTTTTACATTTAAGAGATGAGGGTCTCCACTAATTAGGTACGCAACATTTCCAACAAGAGCTGTTTCTAGCATTGCGTTATCGTCTGGGTCTTCTTTAATCACTCGTACTTTCCCAAGAATCTCAACCACGGTGGCAATTTCTAGAATTATTGATATGAATATGGCTTTTTGTTCCGGTGTGAACTTGAATTTTGGGTAGTCCATCACTCTTACTAATTCACTGATTTGATTTGGTGACGTGATTAACTCTAATTCTCCTCCTACACATTTTTCAAAAATAATTTTTGGTTTTCCTTTCCATCCTAGTGCTGAAATAAGAATGTTTGTGTCTAGGAAGACTTTTGTCTTGCCCATTTCATGGCCTCTTCAATGTTTTGTGAAGTTATTTTTTCTTTTTTAAATTGTTTCTCTATCTCTAAAGATAATTTTTTAAATTCTGCTTTGATATCTGGTATTTCCACTTTTTTAAATAATATTCCTCCTTTTACGGGAAAAGGAACAAATCTATCTCCTGCCATAAAACCTTCTTCTATCCTTATATCTTGAGGAACAACTAATTGCCCTTTTGGGCTCATTTTCACGAGGTCAGTTTCCATTGTTTAATAGTTTAATAGTTGAACTATTTAAATGTTTCTACAAAGTTTTTTATAGGTGGGGATTTTCTATTTCTACAGAGGAGTTTGCAATGACGCAATTTTAAGCTTATCTGTGCATCTATTAGTGCAGACTAAGTGTTACTGGTTTTTGCAAAGTTATCTACAATGAGGTGAAAGTTTATTCAATACAAGACGTACGTTCCTGGAATATTATTTGGGTTACTGTTAGTACTTTCATTTCTTATCATTAAGCCGTTATTGATGGCATTGTTGCTTGGGGCATTATTTGCGTATATTTTTTACCCCATACATCGGTTTTTGAAAGGGAAAATTAAGTTTGAGTCGGTGTCGGCACTGCTTGTGTGTGTTGGGGTGTTATTATTATTCTTGATTCCAAGTATATTTTTCGTGAAGTCGTTATTCCAAGAAGCGTCCATATTATTTTTGACGGCAAAAGAGCAGTTTAATTCAGGAGTGTTAGAGCATTGTTCGCTTGAGGTGTGTAAAGTTGTGCAACAATTTGTGGGTGAACCAACGGTTCAAGGATATATTGAGAAGATGTTACATTCGGCGGCGATTACAGTTATTGAAAAAGGATCGGCGTTTCTGGTGGCGGTGCCACAAGTTGTCTTAACGTTGTTTGTGATGTTTTTCACGATGTTTTATTTTTTGAAAGGAGGGGAGGAGTTTTTACGAAATTTGAATTTGTATCTGCGGTTGCATCAGAAGAAGTATGTGTTGATTTTGCAACGATTGCAGGATATTGTGAGAGGTGTGGTGTTTGGGTATGTGATTGTGGCGCTGATGCAAGGGGCGTTAGGAGCAGTGGGGTTCTTTTTGTTTGGGGTGTCGTCACCTTTGTTTTGGGGGTTTGTCATGGCGTTACTTGCGCTGATTCCGTTTTTAGGGACGGGATTTGTGTGGATTCCGGCGGCAGGGTATATTATTTTTCAAGGTGTGGTACAGAATTCGACTTGGTTACTTGTGAAAGGAGTGGGATTATTTGTGTATGGTCTTATTTTTGTGAGTACGTTAGATAATTTTATCCGACCGAAATTGATTAGCGAGAAAGCGAATATACATCCGGTGGTGGTGATGATTGGGATATTTGGAGGGTTGTTGTTTTTTGGACCGATTGGAGTTATAGTTGGACCTTTAGTGTTATGTTTAACTATGGTGTTTTTGCAGGTGTATCTCTCTGAGGAGATGAAAGGGTAGAATTTGATTATTTGTTTTGGGAAGAAAAATTAAATTGAAGATTAGGTGTTATTCTGGATAGAGGTGCGTTGGTTATATGCATTCATTTGTTGGATATAGGTTTGAATATCAGTCTCTTTTGGGATATGGTGGATTGTGAATGAGTCTGAGAGTTGTAATGAATAGGTGTGAAAGAGTTTGTCAGAGAGGTTTTGGTGTGAGGTTGGTGCGGTGATAGAGCTGTAGGTAATTTCTTTGTTGTTGTGAGTAATTTTTGTGCGGTAGAACAAGTAGGGTTGTTTTGATTTTTGGATGGCGAGGTAGATGCTGACGCAATCAAGAAGCAGGATAAGGATTAATGAGATTAGGCGGGTGAGTTCTTCATCTGCGGCTTGAAATTCAAGCAGTTGAAGGTTGAGCAAGATGCCGAGGTAGAAAATGATGCTGAGGATGATGAAACTTGCAATGGGGGGAATAAGAGCGCGTGGTTTCTGTTTTTGAAGAATGTACGATGGTTGTTCTAGGGTTTGTTGTGCCATGATGGGAAAATGTTATTTTTGTGTTCTTTGTTCTTATTTCTGGATAAATTCTACGTTTTCTTTGTATTTGAATTCTTTATCTCCAGTTACAAATTTGAGACTGTGGGTTAAAGCGTACATATATCCTACGCAGTCAAAAAAAGAGAGGTTTTGGGATTTGTTGTCGATGCGATATTGTATGGCTTTGATAATTATATCACGAGAAACAGGTTGGCAAAAGGGGGATAGTTTTTTGAGCCAGTATTCAGCGGTTTTTTGGTCGTATTTTTTATATAGGTTGGCGTAAAATTCACCCATAGTTAAATCGGTGATGAGAAATTCTTCGTTTAATATTTTGGCAAATTTAGGGTTTCCGGCTTCGATTTCAACTAGGGCGTAGGTGTCAAGGCATTTCATATTTTATATCCGTGGTTCGAGGAGTTTTCTTGTGTCCATAAATTCTTTTTGAGTAATGGGGTTGTTTTTACCAAAGCCGAATAGTTCTTTGAGTGGATTTACGGCAGTGGTTATATCGATTATAATTTCTTGCTCTTCTTCAAGATGGAGTGTTTTGACTATGTTATTGGGTATGATTATACCAATACTATTCCCCCAGCGTTTGGTTTTGCAAGATATCATTTTGTTATATTTTTAGTTTAATTAGTTATATATCAGGTATAACTACTATATAAATGTTGTGATTTAATTTTTGGGTAGGAGGTTTTTTTCTAGAAATCAAAGGGATTAGAAAGTGAATATGAAATGGGCC
>CAYSCV010000046.1:0-7656 GCA_964429715.1 uncultured Methanosarcinales archaeon | reverse complement strand
TGAATATGAAATGGGCCTGCCCGGAGTTTCGTGGATATTTCGAACCGGGGATCCTCTCGATTTTGAAATGCAAACAATAGTTGGTATTGCGTTACGTCAACGAGATATCATAGCCGCTAGACCACAAGCCCATTATGATTGGAATGAAAAAGCTTATATTCTTTTATAAATTCTTTGGTTATATTATACTTGATGTAACTGTAAAAAGTAGGTGAATGATTTATGTTTCGAGATGTTGAGGTGTGGAGGAATTTATTGCCAAGGAAAGAGTTGACGCAGGTATATCTGGCGATGGCGATTCGATCGTTTGCGGTGTCGCTGACGAGTTTATTTGTGCCGTTGTATTTGTATAAAGAGTTAGGATATACATTGCAACAGACATTGTTGTTTTTTGTGTTTTATTCGCTCGTTTTTGCGATTTCTACACCATTCGCGGCGAAGTTTTGTGCGAGGTATGGGGTGAAGCATTGTGTGCTGTTCAGTGTGCCGTTTTATTTAGGATATATTATTTTACTACAGTTGCTGCCGGTGATGAAGACGCCGTTGATTTTAATTAGTACGTTGTTGGGGGTTTCACTGGCGTTGTATTGGATGGGGATGAATTTGGTGTTTCAGTGTGTGACGGATCATAAACATCGAGGAGAACAGGTGGGCAAGCAGATGGGGGTTTCTATTTTAGCGACGATGGTTGGGCCGGTGATGGGGGGGTTGATTATTGAATATTTGGGGTTTACGTTTTTATTTGTGATTGCGACAGTGTTTTTGATTTTTGGGGCGGGAATTTTATTTTTGAGTACTGATACACATATTCCTTATCATTTTTCGGTACGACGGTTATTTGATAAAAAACATTGGGGAGATTCAATCTATTTTGTGTCGAAAGGAACGAGAGTAATGGCAGAAGGGGTTATTTGGCCTTTGATGGTGTTTATGATATTGGGTAGTTATGTGTCGCTTGGTTTAATGGGAACAGTGTTTTCGCTGGTGAGTGCGGTATTAGTCTGGGTAGTTGGGAAGTATAGCGATCATGCGGATAAGCGGATGATTGTGTGGTGGAGTACAGGTTTTGAGTCGTTGACGTGGTTTTTACGGTCGTTTGTGAGCAGTGTTAGCGGGGTGTTTGGGATTTCGATTTTTGCAGGAGTTACGGAAGGGGTGAAGAATGCACCACTTGGAGCAATGGAGTGTGATAAAGCGCATGGTGAAATTGCGCATTATTATGTGGTGCGGGAGATTTATATTTGTCTTGGACGGATGTTATTATTATTAATTGTGTTGATGGTTGATAATTTGCAGGCGGGTATGTTGTTTCAAGGGTTTTTTTCGTTGGCGGCGTTATGGTTTTAGGTTGCTTTTTGGCGAAAGTATTATAAACTAGGTTGGATATATGTAAACTAAAATGGATGCGCTTAAACTTAAATGGACTATGTTGCAAGCTGAAATATTTCAATTGTTGTGTATTAAAGCAGGAAAGAAATTGAGTCAACGAGAGATTGCGTTACTTTTGAATGTTTCTCCTACGGCTGTGGGAAATTCTCTTTCTTTATTGCTCAAGAATGATTTAATTACTATTGATAGATTAAAAACAATCAATCTTATTTCTTTAAATCGAGATGAATCTATAGTGTTAGGATTGAAACGAGTGGAGAATCTTAAGCAAATATATCTTTCTGGGTTTTTGTCTTATGTTGTGGATGAACTTGCGGGAGGGACGATTGTGTTATTTGGAAGTTATGCAAAAGGGGAGGATATACATACTTCGGATATTGATATTGCGGTTATTGGGCGAAAGAATAAAAAATTATCTTTAGATAAATTTGAGAAAATGTTGCAACGATCAATCCAAGTTCAGTTTTATGATTCATGGGGGAAGATTCAAGATAATTTACGTAACAATATTTTGAATGGAATTGTATTAGAGGGGAGTGTTAGCTTATGAAACGGTTTGAGGAGTTTCTGAGGGAGGGTATAGTGTATAAAACTACTTCGGATGTTGAGAGGGCGCGGAATTTAATTTTACAAGCGGAAAGGAAGATGCGTTCTCTGTTGGAAAATCTAACAAAAGTGGGGATTACGAAAGATAATACTAATGATTATGTTGAGGCTTGTTATGATATTCTTATGTTCTTAGTACGAGCGGAGATGTATTCTAGTGGATATGTTGCTCGTGGTCATGGTGCACATGAAGCGGAAGTAGCATTTGTGAGAAATATTGGTGTTGTTGAAAGTGAGGTGTTATTTTTAGATCGGATACGTTATTTTAGAAATGGGATGTTATATTACGGGACAAATGTTGATAAAGAATATACAGAAAAAGTTATTGTGTTTACCAAGAAATCGTATGATAAAATGAAACGGTGAATTTTCTATGGAACATATGTTAAATGCAGAGAATGAGTTTTTAATTGGATTATTAGAGTTACAATATGGTGAGCCTGTGGAGGGGAAGTTGAAAGAGTTGGCAAGTTCAGTTTCTTGGGCTCAAGGGTGGCCTACTGATATGCGAGCGTTCTGGAATGGGGAAGCGTTTATGTGGCGAAAGAAGATTGATGTGCGGTTACGTTCGTTGATTTCGCAGGAGTTGAGTGCGTATAACAATGGGCGGAATTTGGATATTGGCTGCGGGGCGTATAGTTATGTTAAATCAGTTGGATTTGATGTGTCGGAGAAGATGCTGCAGTTTAATGAGCAGTGTTATGAGAAAGTTGTTGGTGATTTGAATAAACGATTGCCGTTTGCGGATGCTTTGTTTGATTCGGTGACGGCGGTGTTTGTGTTGAATTATGTTGAGAGTTTGGAGGGGTTGTTGCGGGAGGTACGGCGGCTGTTGAAGGATACAGGGAGGTTGATGGTGGTGTTATATTCGGGGCAGGTGAATTCGTGGCAACGGCAGAAGGAGGTAAGGCATTTGACTTTGGAAGACTGGAAGAAGATGTTGGTGGATGGAGGGTTTAGAGTACGGGTGTGGGAGAAGGAGGGGTTGTGGGGGTTTGAGTGTTGTTAACTGCGAAATGTTTATATATCATTTATACTTTCTTTTTAACTAATGTTTGAAAATGGATTTTTTTTAAACGTTTATAAAAAAAGAAGGTGTTTGATATGAGATTACAAAATGTGTTATTAATTTTTAGTGTGTTAGCGTTATTTGTCGTGGCAGGGTGTACTAAGCCGATTGCTGGGCAGGCGATTTCAGGGTTTTCTGATGGTGGGTGTGTAAAAGGTCCGTGGTCGTATAAAGATGGGTCGGGACAGTATCATAATTTTAAAGAGGGGTGTACGACAGAGTTTGCAGATCGTGATGAGAATGGTAATCCAATTCCTTGGTGTACAACGAAAACTGTTAAAATAAGAGGATATCCAAACCTATATATTTCTGGTAATGGACAAGGAACACAATGGAAAGAATGTTCAAAAGAAGAGATTAAAGTACAAGAGAGTTTGTTCAAAAAAGAGGAAGCTCCTGCAGATAAAATGAGTGTTAAACTGGAATGTTCTGGTAAGAATACAGAGTATAGTGATGAGATTTGTGCAAATCAGATTAGTAAGTTTAATGGAAAACCAAAGAAGTGTGGTTTTTCTGATCCTGTTAAAATTGGTTGTGTTGATAATTGTAAACCAGGAGAAGATGTGGTATGGTGTGGAGACAAAGGGTATTCTAATGATGGTAAATTTGCTAAGAATGCCTGTAAATCTGATGGAACAGGTTATGATAGTCTTATAACTAAAGGTATAACTGGTTGTCCTATTGGAACGTCGTGCGATGATAAAGAAGGAAAGTGTGTAAAGAGTGGAGATGGCACGGGTAATTGTCCGGCAGGAACTACACCGTGTGGTCCGAAAAAAGATTGTATTGGTACAACATCAGACCCTTCTAATTGTGGTGGGTGTGGAAATTGGTGTTTTGATTCGAAAAAATATCCTGGTGTGAAAGATACAGAATGTATTAAGAGTGTGTGTGTTACGAAAGGGTGTAAAAGTGGGTTTGTATTACAGGATGGTTTTTGTCTGAAAAAATTAGAAGAGATAAAGTCTAGTGCTCAGTTTAATCTAAGCGAAGCCAATGTAACCAATACAAGCTTGAGTGGAGGATACTCTACTTCCAATAGTTCTAAAGTGGTGAATGTGACTAGTTTCTCTTGTGCTCCAACACCAAATTCAAGTTGTAAAGGAAATATTTTGGTGAATAGTACAATAAACTGCCAAGGTGTAATAAATAGTACAGAAGTGGATTGTGCTGCTATGGGGAAGGTATGTACTGCTCAGTTTGCACAGTGGGGGGCTTGTGCTTATTCTTAATTTTTTGTTTTCTTTTTTCTTTAACTTTCTTGTTCTTCGTACGGTTTATGCTGAAGGCGCTCATTAATAAATTGAAATACGTAGTACTTTCAGATAACATTTAAAGAGTTAAATATATATAGTCAATAATACTCTCTAACAGTATGGTGGAATAGATGGAAGAAAAGTATTTCTCGGATTATGGTACGTCACGTTCTGAGCTGTTAGTGCAGTGTGGATTTATCAAGAAGAAAGCAAAAGAGGAAGATTATGAATATAATGTGGAGAAAGATATTTTTCAATTAAAAGGGATGGATGGAAAAGTAAAAGCAGGTGATGCAGAGGAGGAGGAATCAGAGTGGAGTCATCCGGGTGGGAAGTATGCAAAAACGGGGTATCCGAAACCAATTAAGTCGTATTGGTTAACATATGAAGCGTATGATTTGAGTTTAGAGGAGCCGTATTTTTGGGTGTTAGATGGGTTTAAGCAAAGTTTTCCTATTGTAGATAAGATTGAGGATTCGTTTGCGGCGTCGGAGAATTCGGCGTTTTTTGGAGTGACACAACAACGATTAGCGGCGCAACAGGATCGAATTTCACAGTTTTTGGCAACAGTTGGGAAGATGATTAAAGAGTTATTTCAGATGGTGAGGGAGTTACGGATTTTACAGGAAAGATTAGGGTATTATACGTTAGTTGCGGCGCAGGAAGAGAAAGCGTTAGGAGATAGAGAGAAGGGGCCAGAAATGGTTCTGAAAGGAATGTTTGTTGATTTAGTGCAACAGGGAGCGAAGAGTGCGGCGTCGATTTATGGTATGGCTCAGCAATTGGAGTTTATTACATTGCCGGATTTGTTTTTTGATGCGCCACCGTTTAAGACACATGGTGAGGTAGAGAAGTATGTTAATTCTCTTGGGAAAGATTTTAATCAGAATGTGTTACGAGTGTTATTACGGCATTTAACGCAGTATGTGGAGTGGCGGCATCGAACACATAAAGAGCATGAGGATCGAAAGCGGTTTATGCTGCAGTATTTGTTGCAGCATTATGAGATTATTCGGATGTATATTCAATGGATTAAGCCGTACCTGCGCAATGTACCGAAGTTGTCGATGAAGCAGAAGAGTTTAACGTCGCCGGAGTTGTTATCGGCATTTGAAGGAAGTATGCTTGATGTGGAAATATTGGGGAGAACGGATCCGATAAAAGTGGGCGAGACAAACGTATATGGGTGTATTTTAGCGACGTTTCATTATCGAACACGGCCGGAATTAAAAGTGGTGCAAGAGGGGTATAATCGAGGGCCGGTACATATTGGGAAGATGGATATGCAGTTACGAGGGTATGTGTGGACGCAGAAGGAGTTGGATAATTATTTAAAAGTGAAAGATAAAGAGATGTGGCTATTGTTGGGTGATTTAACGGGAACGGTGGTCGGAGCGATGAATGCGTTAGGTGATGAATTGGATAAGTATCTTGTTGAGGCGCGACAGCAAAAGAAAGGCGAGAAGAAGAATGATCAAAAAGATAGTGGGAAGAAAGCAAAAAGTTTTATGGAGAGTTTTCTTGGAGAATTTTATCAAGCGCCAGAGAAGTCGAGAGCGCCTGCAAAAAAGTCAGCAAGAGATGCGTGGAAAGAAAGTTCAGATATGGAAAAAGCAAAAAGTGGTTTAACTTCTGGGGTGAGGGCGGTTGCGTGGAACACATACAACAATTTTAAGAAAGCGCATCGGATGATTACGTGGTAAGTTTTTTTGGCATAGAATTTTATAGTTTAAGTGTTTTTGTTGATTATGGCTGATGATTTGAAGAATTTACCTCCGGAGGAACGGATAAAAAAATTGAAAGAACTTGAGGAGAAAAAGAAGAAAGAGATGGAAGAGCAACGCAAAGCGATTGATGAAGCGGAAAAAGGAATCAAAGAGGCAAATGAGGAGTTGACGGAACGGAAGAAATTTAAAGATAAAGTGCCGATTGCGGAAGTGGCGTCTGAAGGGGGGGAGGGGTTGAGTGAGGAGGCAAAAATTATTTTAAAATCAATGCAAAGGAGAATGGGGGAGAAGAAAAGTGAGGAGAAAGAGGAGGGTAAAGAAGGGAAGGGAGAACGACAAAGTGAAAAAAGGGCTTTAGGATTATCGCGTTCTGGATTAGAGGAAACGGTGCAACAAGAAAGAAGGCAGATGGAGGGACAGGCTAGGGGGGGTATGGGAGGAGATTATATCACTTCTTTGAGTCAGCAGCCGGCAGCGCAGTTGTATCAGCAGATGAGCGGGTTATACCAATCGGTGGAAGCGAAAGGGTATATGAATCAAGAGGAGCAGCGACGAGTGCAGTATATTTCTTCGGCGATGGAGAAGAAGTTAGAGGATGTGGATGCGGGGAGATATTCTTTGACGCAGGAAGCGGCGAGAGCGACTTCGCTTACGCAGCAGATGAGTGAAGTGGTTAGAGGAATGTATAAAATGGATAGCAGCAAGAAAGCGAAGGAGTTGGATTGGTATAAAAGCGGTTGATATTAAAATGGCTGTTAAATGCACTTTTTTGTTGATATATCTGTTAAATGCACTCTGAAGGGATAATGTTTATATACTTTGATTATATTCTTTAGATTTATGGTGGAATTTGGGACGGGATATACACAGCCAATGGAGCGGGAGTTTCATGAGCATGGGCATGGACATGATCATGGTAATCATGGGTTTCCGTCTTCTGACAATGCGGGGAATGTGGGTATTACAATTGGCGATTTAGGAATGAGTTTGGCGTTGGGGCCTGTGCCGAATGTGGCAGCAGTTGGAGCGAAGCTGCGGGCAGGAACAAAAGTAATGGAGATTGGGTTCTTTGGGATGGGAAAAGGTTCAGCGCAAGGGCATACACCGGAAATGTATGGGGAGAAGCAACGGCAGGCGTTAGTAGAAATAGGGCGGGCAAATAAAGTGGATTTTACGACGCATACATCGGTTGGAGTATATGGGTTAGCAGGGATGGATCCACAAGGGAATTTTTCTAAATCACAAAAAAATTTTTCAGTTACGGAAATCAAACGAGCAATTGAATTTGCGTCTGATGTGGGGCAGGGTGGGCCGGTGGTTGTACATACAGGGGAGTTTAAACGGCCAGTGGTCGATGCGGAATGGAATGAACATACAGATGATCCGTATTATAAAAAGTTTAAGATGCATCCGGATGAGGAGGGGCGAACGTCGTATAAAGTTGTGGATACGCGAACGGGTGTGGTGATGATGGAGGCGAGAAAAAATAGAAGTGTGTCGAAGCCGGTGTGGAATACGGCAAAAGAAGGTGAGGAGTATATTGATTTTGATGGGCAGAAAAGAAAAGCGACTGGGCGAGAACGTGCAGATGGTGATAGAATTTATGTTG
>CAYSCV010000045.1:3396-11549 GCA_964429715.1 uncultured Methanosarcinales archaeon | reverse complement strand
GTCGTGTCGAATGAATGGTATGAAGTGTGTGGATGGGGCGTGTGTGAAGAAGTGATTTTTTCTTTTTTTTCCTACTATTTTATATACTTGTATTCTTTTCTTTTTGTTTATGAATGGTGGGCTAAAGTTGTTTCGAGTTGCAGGTATTGATATTCAGCTGCATATGTCGTGGTGGTTTGTGTTTGTGTTTTTGAGTTGGAGTTTGGCAACGAATTATTTTCCCGTGCAGTTTATAGGCTATTCTAGCGTTATGTATTGGATAATGGGGGTTCTTGCGGCGTTACTGCTTTTTGTATCTGTCTTATTGCATGAGCTTTCGCATTCGTTTGTGGCGCAATTAAAGAAGATTGAGGTGAAGAGTATTACGTTGTTCTTTTTTGGGGGAGTAGCAGGGATCGAGAAGGAGGATATGAAGCCGCAAGATGAGTTTCAGATGGCGATTGCGGGGCCGTTGTTTTCGCTTTTGTTGGGTGGGGTATGTTATGTGTTATTTTTGTATGTGGTTAGTGGTTTCTGGTTGGGGATTTTTTCGTATTTGTACCAGTTGAATATCACGCTTGCGGTGTTTAATATGGTGCCGGCGTTTCCTTTGGATGGAGGAAGGGCATTTCGGGCGTTATTATATGGGTATTATAAAGATTTACGTAAAGCGACAAAGATTGCGGCAAGTTTTGGGAAAGGGTTTGGGATATTTTTGATTTTTGTAGGGGTGTTTAGTTTGTTTTCAAAAGTCGGCGGGGGTGTATGGTTTATTTTCTTAGGGGGATTTTTGTATTTTATCGCCAAGCTGAGTTATGAACAGGTGGCGGTGCGGCAGGTGTTGATGGATGTTTCTGTACGTGATATTATGGTGCCAAAATTAGTTACGGTTGATGCACAGATGAAGTTTATAGATTTTTTTAAGAAATATGGGTATGCTGCGGAAGATGTGTTTTTTGTGCGGGATGCGAATTTTTATGGTGTATTGCAAATGCGAATGGTGCAAGCAATGCCGGTTGCGATGCAGGAGATGGTACGGTTGAAGCAAATAGCGCTGTCGTTGGATAAAGTGCAGGGAGTGCGTTTAACGGATATGGTATATACTGCATGGGTTGGGTTGCAAAAGCAGCAAGTAGAGGTGTTGCCGGTGTATGCTCTTGATGGGAAGAAGATTGCAGGGTGGGTGACACAGCGAGCGGTGATGCATTGTTTGTCGATGCAGAATAAGTTTGGAACGATTAGCGGGATGGGGAGTGAGGTTGACAAAGAAATTAATAATATTAAGATAAGTAAGAAGAAAAAATAAACATTAATATGTTTTTAGTCAAAGTTTCTTGACTTAAAGTATATATATGGGTTGGTGTTCTGAGATGGAATGGAAGATTTTATTTTAAGTAATGAAGAGCGGAAACGAATTTTTAACGTATTGAGTGAGCAGAAGAAGCTGTCATTCAATAAAATTGCGGATTTGGTTGGGATTAGATCCAATAAGCTTAGTTATCAGTTGAATCTGATGGTTGAGAAGAATTTTTTGGTTCATGATGAAGATGGCTATATGTTGTCGTTGGAAGCACAGCGATTGATTCCGTATTTTTCTCAAATTTTTAAGAAAGAGGTGGGAGTATTGCCGGTGGTGTTAGGGATTGTGCGCAGGGGAAGTAAAATATTATTAATTCAGCGCAAGAAGATGCCGTACAAAGGGTATTGGGGGTTATTTGGAGGCAAACAAATAAATGGTGAGACGATTGCAGAGACGATTGTGAGAGAGGTTTTTGAAGAATCAAGACTTAATGCAACGTATGTGAAAACGAATGGGATTGTGTATGAACGACTCAAAGAGGCAGGGCGGTTTAAGCATTCGTTTTTGTTGATTATTACTTCGTTACAAGCGGATTCTCTTGATGCAATGGAGCAAGAGGAGGGGAAAGTTGCGTGGTTTGAATTTGAGGATGTTGTTAACCATAGGATTCCAGAATTAATTCCATCGGATGTGGAGTTTTTGCGAAAGTATGCTGACAAAGAAATTGAGATTGAGCATATTATCATGGAGGAAGAGCAGGAGAAGTTGAGAATGGGTGAAGCTTGAAGATAAATTGAAATTAAAGAAAAAAAGTTAATACTTAATCCATTTATTTCTTTTTATTTGTTTGTTTCTGAGATAGCCAAGGTATAGCAGGTCGCTATTATCTAGTGTTTCTAAATGGTGGTTGTAGTCAAGGTTACTGTTGTTGGTGTTGCTACTGATGTTAGTGTTTATATGGGTTGTTTTAGATGTTTTCATTTATTTCACCTCAATTGTTGTTGCTGTTGATTAGTTTTGTGAGATTGGGAGAAAATATGTTATAAATACCCTGTGAATGAAGAGTAGAGGGCTGACTTCTTGTGAGAGCATCCACAAGTTTTTTAAAGAGTGTTTTTGTTCTTATGGATGAATGGCGAATCTATACCAGTTGATGTACTTATTGAATGGAACGGATGTGTATATGGATATTGTAGGGGTATTAGTGCTGGTGTTTGTGGGTATTTTTAGCTGGAAGTGTTATAAGATTGATACTAAAGAGAAGAATAAAAAGTATTTTTATCTGGCGTTGGCGTTTTGGGTGCTGGCAACAGGATTCTTATTTAAGATTTTGACGAATTTTACGATTTATTATACCACGCTTAAAACGCAGCAGATTGGGATGATGTTGGTTACTTATACATTTGTAAATGAATCAAATGTCTTATTTACGATTGGGTTGTTGGTTTATCGGATTTTGACGTTACTGGGGTTGTATTTTTTATTTTCGTTGTATTATCCAGCGAAGGATAAAGCGACGATGTTTATGATGGTATTCTTTATCTTATTAGTGGGATATTTTTTACGTTCGGCGTTTCATATATTTCATTTAACAACGTTTTTATTCTTGTTGTTTATTACAATTCATTATTATAAGAATTATTGCAAGACGAAGGATTGTTTGGGGAAGTATTTGTTGGGAAGTTTTATTGTGTTAACTTTGAGTCAGCTTTTTTTGATGCTGTATGGGATTCATCCATTATTTTATTCTTTGGGTGAAATTGTGCAGTTGATTGGGTATTTAGGATTAGCGGTGACTTTTTTTATGGTGCGAAGATATGGTAAGAAAACGATCAAGAACTGATATCATCGGGGATATGCTGGAGGTGATTCAGACTAAGCATGGTACGATTAAGCAGACGCATCTTATGTATAAATCCAATCTGTCGTATGGGCAGTTGACGTCGTATCTTGAAGAGTTGGTTGAGAAACACTTTGTGGAAAAGATGGATAAAGGGAGCAATGTGTATGTACTGCTTACAGATAAAGGGTCGGAGTTTTTGCAGAAGTTTCGGGAGATGAAGAAGTTTGAGCAGACGTTTGGGTTGTGAACTAAATTTATAATAATGCGAGAAATTCTTGGGGTGTAATTATTTTTATTTCTTCAAATTGTTTTATGTTTAAAAGATGTTTATCATTGCTAATAAGATAATTAACGTTTCCAGCTTTTGCGCATTCGAGAATTTTATTATCATCATGGTCGTCTTTTACAATGAATAATTTTTCAGTTGGTTCGACAATGGTTGAAAGAGAAATGATTTTTTCAACTGTTCGTTTCATTTCTAATTTCTTTTTTTTAATTTTCTCTTGTATTTCTTCATATTCGAGAACATTTGAAAATTCTTCAATAATTTCTTTGGAGAGGATGAGTTCAATTTCTTTCTTTTCGATTTTTTGGATTATACGTTCAGAGTCTCCATTCCAAAAGGTAGCAGCGATTAGAATATTGGTCTCTAGATTAATTTTCATTTTTTCGATTTTCTAAATCGTTGGATGATATCATGTACTTCTGTTTCTAAAAATCCTACTTTTTTTGCTTCTTCTTTTAATGGTTTAGTGATCTGAGCAAATGTTTGGAGATTTACTTTTTTGATAATTAATGATTCTTCTTGCAATACAAATAATATTTTATTTCCTTCTTTTAGTCCCATTTCTTCGCGGATATCGTTTGGGATACAGATTTGGCCGCGGGAACTTACGGTGCCCATTTCAATTATTTCTGTCATATGTAGTCCTCCACAATGTTATATCTTATTAGTAAGATTAAACTTATTTATAAATTTATCTGTTTTTGCAGAAGTTTCGGGAGATGAAGCAGTTTGAGAAGACGTTTGGGTTGTGAGTGAGTTCTTTTATAATTTTAGTGTAAAATTTTCATAAGATTTAGTTTCAGTTGGAAATGTGATATCTTTGTATTCTTTTGCTAGTTTTGTCATGATGTAGGCGCGTTGCTGGGGTTCTTCTAGGCCGTGTTTGATTCTGATTTCGCCGTGTGGGTTGAGATTTGGGATGGCTTGTTTTAAGATAAAATATAAAAGTTTAACTTTAGCGACATCTTTTTCTACTACTTGCATAAAGAAATCTTTGTCTTTGGGGTTGAGGTTGCCATCAAGTATTTCTTTTTCAGTTGTGTTGAGGTAGTTGAAGAAACGATGGGTTTGTGATTGATCTTTTCCTATTCTGTTATAATCAAGTAAGGCTACTCCTAATGATTCAGGGAATAAAATATAATCAAATTTTTGGTTGAAGCTGGGCCATTGTTTGGTCATATCAAATATATAATGTTGAAATCCGACTTGTTCTATTTTTTCATTTAGGTAGAGGTCGGATGTTGTGATATTTTTTGTTGGGATGTTGAATCCGGCTGTTAAGAGGCGTTCGAGATGTGCTTCACCAGAGCCAACACTGAGCATGGTTGCGTCTTTTTGCAGGGAGGTTATCATATCAGGGGTGATGATTTTTGATTCAATATACCAGAGGGCGGAAAAATAAGCATATTTTCTGTTTTCTTGGGTGTCTTCTAGTGTGTATATTCCTATGTGCTGTTCTTCTTTTGGAAATACTTGAAGTGTCTTTTTCTTTGCTTGTTCGATTAGTTTTTGTTGAGGGGTTTTGAGGTGTGTCATTTTTATATTTCTGTTAATTCATTTTTGTTGTGGTGAGGGTATAGGCAAATTTTTCTCCTATTTTTCTGCGAGGTTGTGGTTTAATTCTATATAATGGATGGGGGCAGTCTGGAAATAATTCTAGGAGTGTTCCTTGTGGATAGGCGATTGCTTTAAATGCGCCGCTTTTTTCCATTTCTTTTGCAATTATATGTTCTGGGAATTTGGGGGTTGTTGCGAGAGCTTTGTCAATTGTAGATTTATAGTTTTTCATAAATTCTTTGTATTGCAGATAGTTACCATTGAATTGATAGATGAATTGGGCGTCGTTTGTTATTCTGTTTCCAAATCCTACGCCTCCACGGTTGTCCTGGATGATGTTTATAGTAGGATTTATGACATCTATGCTTTTATATCCAATAGGCATAGGGGTATGGTATCTTTGTACAGCATTTTCTAGATCAGCGGTTGAGGGAAAACAGTTAGAACTTGGGTGAGTGTGGATATGAACAATGGGTAAATATAATCTTTCATTTTGTGGATCATCTTTGCTTATTTCTTTTGCATAGGTATCACGGCATAAAATGGGATCAGTAACAGATACTTTATTTCCTACACTTGGAACAGCGATTCTGTCATGATTAAACCAGGACATTGTATGAATTGATTGGTATATTTGTGGGTCTGAGGGGAAACTTGAATAGAGAAGAAAGGAAATTTCTCTTTCTGTTAAGGCAGTAAAATCTGCAGCAGTTACAAGACATTCGCTGACATCAGGTGGACTGCCTGCATATTTTTTGGTTAGTGTGTTGCGTATAAAATGAGGGGTTATGTCAATTCTTCTTTCAATACCTCTTTCTAGGTCTTGGATACGAATTTCTTTATTTAAATGAGTCATTTTCTTGCTAAAAGCGGGCATAGTTATAAATATTTTGTCATTATTAGGTAGTATTTATTTGTCTATCTATAATAATGTGTTATCATATAAATTCTTGTTTCGTTGCAGACAGGGTTATTTTGTCTCTGCAAATTATATGTTTATACATTGAGTTGGGATTTTTATTTCTTCTGGGTTTGTAATGTATTCACGTTCGGGGCAGCGAGCGGTAAAGCAGAAATTATCTTTGTATCCTACAATCAGTGGTTTTTGTTGCTGTTGGGCAGTTCTGATGGCGTGCCAGATGTGGTAGTTTGTGACGACGTCTTCGGGAAAGATTGGGCTTTGGTAGCCATCGCAGACGGAACTGCAGAGATAGATTACGGCGTCAATTGATTTTTGTTGTAGAAATTCTTGCAAAGGGGTTTGCAGTGCTTGTGTTTTTCTTTGTTCAATTTCTTGATAATAATCGGTGAATGATTGGCCGGATCTTGCGGGGGCACCGGTAATTAAAACATTTTCTGTGCCATATTGTGTTCGTATTTTATCAATGAGTGTTGATTGATACGATTGATGTGATTGATGGATGTAGATTGATTTTGCATCTTTTGGGATGGAGTTGAAGAAGGATTGTTCACGCCAATTCATTTGTGCTATTTGTGCTTCTTGCATTTGTCTTCCTATTGCTTCTAGTTGGGCGACTGCTGTTTCTATTTCTTCTGGATTTTTTAAATCTGTCATGGTTGTGCTCCTAATTTTTTTAATCGTTCGATCAAATCTTTGGTGGCGCGGTAATTTTCTTTTTCAATAAATAAGTAGACTTCCATTCCTATTTCTTGGAGTTGATCATAGCGTTTTGGGGTGTTAGTGCGGCCGTCAGGTGTGAGATGATATAAAAATGGGACGGTACTGTGTTTGTATATTGCTTTGGCAAGTCCGTCGTCAAATTCTGTTGTGCTGTAAAATAGAAGACAATCTAATGAATCTTGTTTGATTAGATTTGGATTAAAATTATCTGAATCGTAGAGAGTTGTTTCTAATTTGGCGGTATCTTTGCAGATCATTTCGTATACTTTTGTTAAAGGGCTGTCTATTTTTAGGGAGTGGATGAGGCCGATTTTCATGTTTTGTACTCTTCTTGATTGCTTTATTTTTATTGGTTGTATATTTTTTATTAGTATTTTTTTATTTTAGTCGGTATATTTGACCGTACTTTATTTTTTTTGTTTTTAATGTATTAGTTAAGGGATATACACTTCTTCCAATATGCTGATATGCTTTTTCAATCGTTGTTTCTAAGAGTGCTATACTTTTGTTAGTTTGCCAGTCATCATGGTCATTTTCTTGTAATACGGGTTGATCTGTCCACAATCCGCATTTTGTTTCGTTTGCTGCTAAAGAATATGGGCGGATAGTGAGATATAATGATGGTGCAATGGCAATAAGTTCTTTTGTTGCTTCTATGAATAATTCTTCAGATACGAATTCTGGGTCGTTGATTGCCAAGTAATGATTTTCTTGTCGTAGTTGTTCAAGTAATTGATGTGGGTTTGTGGTCATGGTGTTTTTCTTCATTTTTATTTTTTTAATAGTACATCGACAACTCTCATCCAGTCTTTTGCGCCGTTTTCTAAGAATGGTGCGTGGAAGATGCCTACTACTGAATTGTTGATTCTGTAGAGTGAGGCTTGGGCGGTCTCGTCGTTCCAGTAGGCGCTGCTGAGATTGTCAATGCAGGCGGACATGGGGTGATTGTGATGGTTGATGTCGGTGACTATTGCGATGTAGGGGATGTTTTGTTTTGCTGCTAAGAGTGCGAGAGGGAAGCCGTAGGGTAATTGGTCGAAGATGTATTCCATACCTTTTGGACTCATGGTGTCTCTTGAGCCTTTTGGCATCATTAAGTCTGTTAAGACGATGCTAAATGGTTTTTCTGTTGCGGTGAGGTATTGTTTTCCTTGTTCATAATTCTGAGCGATAATGTAAGTTACTTTTCTTTGGTATAATTGGTCAATTGCGCTTCGTTTGTGTAGTTCTGTGTCTTCGATGATGAGGGTGCTTAATGGTTTTTGTGTCATTGTAGTGTATTTATTTTTGGTTTATTTTTTTATTCTGTTTGTTGATTTTCTATTCCTATGCGTAATCCTACGTAGTCAAACATTTGTTCTAGGGGGTGGGGTTGCGGGGCACGAGTGCCGGTTTTCCAGATGGGTTCTATTTTTAGTGCTTCTGAGAGGTAGGGGGTGATTAAGATGGGATTTGTGATGTTTTTGTTGAGAGAATCTATGGCATGTCGTATTTTTGTTTCTTCTCGCTCAAGAATGGATTCAAGTAATTGGTCGTTTGTGAGGAA
>CAYSCV010000045.1:0-3296 GCA_964429715.1 uncultured Methanosarcinales archaeon | reverse complement strand
GGTGTACAGAGGGCTATTTTTATTTCTGGTTTTGGTGATGTTTGTGTTGTCATACGTCAGTAGGAGTGGGGAGTTATATTTAAAGAGCGTAGGGTGATTTTTACTAAAAAACTAAGAAAATTTATAAAGAAAGTTAGTTTTTTAGGTGTAATGGATAAAGTTGATTATAAAATACTAAATGTATTAGATAATAATGCTCGGATTTCAGTAACGGCATTGGCGCATACGTTACGTTTGTCAAAGGATGTGGTGCAGTACCGAATTAAAAAATTAGAGGAAGAAAAAATAATTTTAGGTTCGCGAGCGGTGATTGCGGTGGCGCGATTAGGTTATATGTATCATAAAATTTTGGTTAAGTTTGTGCCGTTAACAACCGAACAGGAAGAGGAATGGCGAAAGTGGGGGAGAAAGCGAGCAGATATTGTGTGGATGGGTATTTGTGAGGGAGAATGGAATGGGAATATGACGATACGGACATGTTCTTTTCAAGAGCAGGTGGATTTTATGGATGCGTTTCTTGGAAAGTTTGGAAATTTTGTGCAAAAAAAAGAAATGTTGCCGATAAAAACATCTTATCGATTCAATCGGAAGTTTTTGTCCGAGGGGAAATATATTTCAGAGTTTTATCATGATTTTATGTTGGTTGGGGTTGTGGTAGATGAGATTGATAAAGTAGTGATTGGGGCGTTGACGAGAGATGCGCGCTGCAAACTGGTGGATATTGCTAAAAAAACGAAGTTGAGTGCGGAAGCGGTGGCAGTTAGATTACGAAAGTTAGAACAGCAGAAAGTTATTTTAGGGTATAAGCAAAAAATTGATTATACACGGTTTGGATTACAGAATTATGAAGTGTTTTTAGCGGTGAAAGATCCTCAGTTGAAAATAAAAATTATTGAGTTTTGCAGATATCATACCGCGTGTGATACGGTGATGGAATATTTGGGGTATTATGATTTGCAGCTGACGTTTTTGTTGAAAAATCAAGCTGAGTTTCGGGCGATGCTTGCGCAGATGCGGGATAGTTTTGGGGATCAGATAATTGAATATCAACCGTTAGCGGCGTATCAGGAGTTTTTTGTCAGTCCGGTAGAAGGGAAGAAGTAGTTTTTGTTTTAGTCTCTTTTTTTCATTGGCAAAACGTTAGTGTGGTATCTTTGTATAATTTAATGGGGGCTTCTGTTTGTTCTATTTTATGATCTACTTGTCCTATTTTTGTTTTTGCGGTTGTGAGATATTTAAGTGCAGTTTCTTTTTCTGCTGGGGTGATGAGATTATGTTTGTAGAGAAGAAATATTTTTTCTTCATAGATTTCAAAAGAATCTGTAATCGTTTCAAATATTTGTGGTGATGTTTTAATTGTACTAACATGCATGCAGATGTCTTCATCAATGGATTTTCCCCCATAGTGGTGGATATACCCTAATTTTGCACCTTGTGTGTTATCTTTGTAACTAATTATATCTATTAGGCCTCGTTTTTGGATGGGGATTACTTTGTTATAAAATCCTGCACTGATGTTCCATGGTATTATGAATGAATAATATTCAAGTGGTTTTTCTTGGTTTAAGTAGTCTAAATAAAAATGAGTGAATTCATGATATATTATTCCATTCTGAAGAATTTTTTTTGAGAAGAGGCGTAGTTGATGCAGGTAGGGAATAGAGAGTCCAATATAATCAACTTCTTGTTGTTCTGATTGTGGAAAGATAATTATTTCTTTAATTCCAATATTATTTGGGCTTAGAGAAGTTGTGTTGGTGTATTCTTGTGATGCTTTTAGGAGTTCTTCAAGATCTTTTGTGGTTGGTTTGCCATACATTTGGATATTTAGTTTCTTTTTGATTTCATCTAGGCTTGTTGTATGTTGAGGGTTAGTATGGTAATCGTTTATGAGATCAGTGAGGGGATCTTGTGTGGGATGACAGGCGGGGAGGTTGTTATACATTAATGCATTTTGCTGTTGATTAAATGAACTAAAAGCATCTGAGCGGGATGTTTTTTTTCCATAATGATATGATAGCATAGTTATAGGAATAAGAGATGAAATCAATATTTTTTTGATCATATTTCTGCTGATTCATAATTAAATTTAAAGATTATGACATATTTTACTGATTTTTTCTGATTGTTATATGATTTTAGAGGAAAGCATAAAAATAAAGCTCTTTTTAATGGTTAGATGAGTAAAGATATGATTATTGAGCAGTTGAAGAAGTTGACGGGGCATTCTCTTGTAGAGTTAACTACGCGAGGGAATACGGCGATTAGTGCGGCGCTTTCTGTTGTTGCTTGTGGGAAGAAAGTGTTGATCCCAGCTGAAGGTGGGTGGTTGACGTATCGAACGATTCCTAAGAAGTTAGGTTTAGAGCAGGTTGAGGTTCGTTGTCATGATGCGGTGCTTGATTTGAAAGAATTGTATCGGTTGCTTGAAACAAAAGAGTTTGGGGCGTTATTATATCAGAATCCGGCAGGGTATTTTGCGGTGCAGCCAATGAAAGAGATTTATGAGTTGTGTTCTTTGCATAATTGTTTCGTGGTGCTTGATGTGTCTGGTGGGATTGGGACAGAATTATGTGATGGGCAGTATGCCGATATTATAGTGGGGAGTTTTGGTACATGGAAGTTGGTTGAGGCGAAAGGCGGGGGGTTTCTTTCTAGTTCAAATGAGAAGTTATGGAAGGGAATACTTGAGAAAGGGATTGAGTGTTTAGAAGATGCAGGGCAGATGGATGTTATCTTTACAGAGTTGGGAAAGTTGGATGAGAGGGTTGGGATGCTGTTAGGATTACGGCAGAAAGTGGTGGATGATTTATTGGATTTGAAGTTAGATGTAGTGCATCCAAATGATATAGGGTTTGTGGTGGTTGTACGTTTTGATTCTGAATATGAGAAAAGTAAAATTGTTGATTATTGTACGGTTTCGGGTTGGGAGTATACAGAGTGTCCGCGATATATACGATTGAATCAAAAAGCGATTTCGGTCGAATTGAAGAGGAAGGAGTGAAAAATGTTTAATCTGTTGAGAAGTTTAGAGGAGTTTGCATAATCCATTTTTTTTTGGCAAATTCCTCTTAGAGATTCGGTCGCTGTAGCTCCGAAGTTGCTGCGAGCAACCTTTGCAATGCAAGAAAAGTGAAAACTATCACTTTTCTGCACAGAAATGTGATATTTTTTCACATTTCTTGTGGCGCAATTTTAAGCTTATCTAAGCACCTAGAGTAACTGTGAATTATTTATTAACATTTGTTCACAGTTACAGATAACTGCACAATTTAAATTATATTTGGTGCAGTTAT